>NZ_JBHVDX010000161.1:18336-23850 GCF_042802555.1 Streptomyces sp. NPDC057474
CCGCACCACCGACCCCCCACGAGCCCCCGCCCACCCCCGACGCCCCGGAAGCATCACCGGATACCACCAGCCTGCCGAAGCGCGCCGCTGCGGCTGCGGCTGCGGCTCGGCCGGACGCCGCCGGTTCGGCGAACAGGGATGCCGCCGGCTTGGTGAAGCGGGACCCCGCCGACTCGGTGGAGCTCGGCCCGCCGGTGTCCTCCGGTCCATCGGCCCAGGCTTCCCCTCCTTCGGCTTCCGGCCCCTCGGCCGCTCCCGAGGCCCCCGCCCCCCGTGAGCGCGTCTCCATGTTCAGGTCGTTGGGGGTTCGGAACTACCGGCTGTTCTTTGTGGGGCAGGTGGTGTCGAACATCGGCACCTGGATGCAGCGGATCGCGCAGGACTGGCTGGTGTTGAGCCTGACGGGGTCTTCGACGGCCGTCGGTGTGACGATGGCACTGCAGTTCCTGCCGATGCTGCTGTTCGGGTTGTACGGCGGGGTGCTGGTCGACCGGTTCCCGAAGCGGCGGCTGTTGTTCGTGACGCAGACGTCGATGGCGGTGACGGGGCTGGCGCTCGCCGCGCTGACGCTCTCCGGGCAGGTCCAGGTGTGGCACGTGTATGTGGCCGCCTTCGCCGTGGGGATGGCCACCGTGGTCGACAACCCGGCCCGGCAGTCGTTCGTGTCGGAGATGGTCGGGCCGGACCAGTTGCAGAACGCGGTCAGCCTCAACTCGGCGAACTTCCAGTCGGCCCGTCTGGTCGGGCCGGCCGTCGCCGGTGTGCTGATCACCACCGTCGGCACGGGCTGGGCCTTCCTCTACAACGGCCTCTCCTTCGTCGCCCCCATCACCGGCCTGCTGCTGATGCGGACCCGCGACCTGCGCCCCGTCCGTCGCGCCCCCCGAGCCAAGGGCCAGCTCCGCGAGGGCCTGCGTTACGTGGCCCGCCGCCCCGACCTGCTCTGGCCCATCGTCCTCGTCGGCTTCATCGGCACCTTCGGCTTCAACTTCCCCGTCTGGCTGTCGGCGTACGCGGACGACGTGTTCCACGCGGACGCCGGCTCGTACAGCCTCTTCAACACGCTCATGGCGGTCGGCTCCGTCTCCGGCGCCCTGCTCGCGGCCCGCCGCGGCACCGCCCGGCTGCGCGTGCTGATCGGGGGCGCGCTCGCCTTCGGGCTGCTGGAGATCGTGGCCGCGCTGGCACCGGCGTACTGGATGTTCGCCCTGCTCATGGTGCCGATAGGGATGTTCGGCCTGACCGTGAACGTCACCACCAACACGGCCATCCAGATGGGCACCGACCCCGCGATGCGCGGCCGCGTCATGGCCCTCTACATGATGGTCTTTTTGGGCGGTACGCCGCTGGGCGCGCCGATCGCCGGCTGGGTCACCGACGCGTACGGCGCCCGGATCGGCTTCCTCGCCGGCGGTGTCGTCGCCACGGCCGCCGCGGTCGTCGTGGGCCTGATCCTCGTCAGGGCCGGCGGGCTGCGGCTGTCGGTGGGGTGGAACCAGGGGCATCCGCGAGTGCGGTTCGTGCCCAAGGAGCAGGCCAACGAGCAGGCCGAGCGGCAGTCGGTCGCTGTGACGAATGCGGCCTGACGCGGCTCGGCGCCCGTCTCGGCCGATGGGCGCTCGCCAGGTGATCCGTTCCCTGGAAGTGTGGCGGTCATGAGTGCGATGAGTACCGTGCGGCTGTTCGCCGCGGTGTTGCCGCCCGCCGAGGTCGTCGATGAACTCTGCTCCGTGATGGGGGAGTTGAAAGAGCTGGCCGGTGCGGACCGGTTGCGTTGGACCGAGCCGCCCGGCTGGCACTTCACGCTCGCCTTCTACGGAGAGGTCGACGAGGACGTCGTACCGGAACTGTCGCGGCGCCTGGAGCGGGCCGCGCGGCGGAGCGAGCCGTTTCCGCTGGCGGTGCGCGGCGGGGGGCAGTTCGGGCACGGCCGGGCGTTGTGGGCGGGGGCCGAGGGGGACCTCGGTGCGCTGCGGCTGCTGGCCGACCGGGCGGAGGCGGCGGCGCGCAAGGCCGGGGTGCCGATGAGGGAGCACCGCCGGTACACGCCCCATCTGACGGTGGCCCGCAGCCGGGAGGACTTCGACGTACGGCAGTACGTCGCCGCGCTCGACGCCTTCGCCGGACGTACGTGGACGGTGTCCGACCTCGCGTTGGTGCGCAGCAACCTGCCGACGTCCGGGGTGGCGGGGGAGCAACCGCGGTACGAGGCGGTCGGGCGCTGGGCGCTGGGCGCCTGAGCGCAGGCTTGACCGCTGGGGCCGTCTGAGGGGGGCCGGGGGCCGGAGGTTAGGCTCGTGGTGTGGACCCGAAGACCCGTAACCGGATCATGGCCGGTGTGCTTGTGCTGATGTTCGCGGTGGTTGCTGTCGCGGCGGCGCTTGGTAGGTGACCGCCGCGTTCCGGCGGCGACCGTCGCGCTCCGGCGCCCGTCGGGGAACTGCGGGCCGTATTGATCTGCGGCCCTGTGGGGGCTGGTCGCGCAGTTCCCCGCGCCCCTTACGGGGCCCTGGCGGTTACCAGGCGAAGGCCTCCGGGGACGGGCCCGGGCCCGGGAAGATCTCGTCCAGGCCGGTCAGGAGTTCCTCGCTCAGGTCCAGCTCGGCCGCGCGGATCGCGGAGTCGAGTTGCTGGGCCGTGCGCGGGCCGACGATCGGGCCTGTGACCCCGGGGCGGGTCAGGAGCCAGGCGAGGGCGGCCTCGCCCGGTTCGATGCCGTGCTTGTCGAGGAGGTCCTCGTACGCCTGGACCTGGGCGCGTACGGCGCTGTCGGCGAGGGCGTCGGCGGAACGGCCGGAGGAACGGCGACCGCCCTCCGCCTCCTTCTTGATGACCCCGCCGAGCAGCCCGCCGTGCAGCGGCGACCAGGGGATGACCCCGAGGCCGTACTCCTGCGCGGCCGGGATGACCTCCATCTCGGCGCGGCGCTCGGCGAGGTTGTAGAGGCACTGCTCGCTGACGAGGCCGATGGTGCCGCCCCGGCGGGCGGCGATCTCGTTCGCCTGGGCGATCTTGTAGCCGGGGAAGTTGCTGGACCCGGCGTAGAGGATCTTGCCCTGCTGGACCAGGACGTCGACGGCCTGCCAGATCTCCTCGAAGGGGGTGGCCCGGTCGATGTGGTGGAACTGGTAGACGTCGATGTAGTCCGTCCGCAGCCGCTTGAGGCTGGCATCCACGGCCCGCCGGATGTTCAGCGCGGAGAGCTTGTCGTGGTTGGGCCAGGAGTCGGCGGACGCCGCCATGTTCCCGTACACCTTGGTCGCGAGCACGACCTTGTCGCGGCGCTCGCCGCCCTTCGCGAACCAGTTGCCGATGATGCTCTCGGTGCGGCCCTTGTTCTCGCCCCAGCCGTACACGTTCGCCGTGTCGAAGAAGTTGATGCCCGCGTCCAGCGCCGCGTCCATGATCGCGTGACTGTCCGCTTCGTCCGTCTGCGGACCGAAGTTCATCGTGCCGAGGACCAGCCGGCTGACCTTGAGTCCTGTGCGTCCGAGCTGTGTGTACTTCATGACTCCTTAGCCAAGGCGGTGGAGTGCGCTCTATGCAAGCGGGACCGGGGCCGCGAGAACCGAGCTGGGGAGATCTTGACGCTAACTGGTGGTTAGTGCTTTCCTTTGGTAAGCATTAGCTTGAACTTTCAAGCGACACCCCTCAGATGGGAGCATCGTGACCCCCGCCACGCCTGCCCGCCGCGCCCTCGTCGCCGCCCTCGCGGCCGTCGCGCTCACGTCCACCGTCGCCGCCGTACCCGCAGCCGCCGCCCCCGCATCGGCCTCGGCCGCCGGGTGGGGCGCGTACGGCGATGCCGCGCGCCTCGACTACCAGAAGGCCGTCGCCGTACGGGTCCTCAAGGGGGTGTTCGAGGAGGGGGACACGGCGGTCGTGGACCGTTACGTGCGGCCGGACTACATCCAGCACAACCCGCTCGCGCCGGACGGGGCGGAGACGCTGAAGGGGCTCGCGGGGGTGATGAGCCGGCAGTTCCCGGACGCCGCGTACGACATCAAGCGGGTCGTCTCGCAGGGCGATCTCGTCCTCGTGCACTCCAACGTCGTGCTCACGTCCGGCACTCGGGGCTCCGCCGTCTTCGACATCTTCCGGTTCCAGGGCGGGCGGATCGCGGAACACTGGGACGTGGCGCAGGAGGTGCCGGAGTCCTCGGCCAACGGCAACGACATGTTCTCCACGGTCAGCCGGCCGCGCACCGGTGAGCCGGGGCCGGCTTGGCTGACCTCGTACAACGAGAAGCTGGTGACGAAGGCGTTCGACCGGCTGCTGGTGCGGAAGGACCTGTCGGCGCTCGACAAGTACTGGGGCCCCCGGTACCACCAGCACAACCCGAACATCCCCGACGGGGTGGCGGGGGCCAAGGCCGGTCTGGGCGGCTACTTCCAGCAGTTCCCCGACCTCGCCGTCTCGCGCAAGCGCGTCATCGCCGAGGGCGACCTCGTCGCCGTCCACAGCCACTACGTCAACGCACCGGGCGAGCGCGGCCAGGCCGTCCTCGACCTGTTCCGGGTGCGGAACGGGAAGATCGTCGAACACTGGGACGTGCTCCAGGACGTGCCGGCGACGTCGGCGAACGACAACACGATGTTCTGACGACAACACGATGTTCTGACGGGAACGCCGAGCCGTCGTACGGTCTCGTGACGCAGGAGCTGCCCTGTTCGTCCGGCTTGTTCGTCTTGTTCGTCGCCGTCCTCGGCCTCAGTTCTTCGGGAGCGTCCGAGGGTTCTGGCGGTCCTCCTGATCCCGCTGGTCCCGGCCGTCCTCGATGGGTGGCTGGGGCGGGCGGCGGTAGGGGAGGAGGAGCAAGGGGGTCGCCAGAAGGAGGAGGCCGGCGGTGGCGATCGCGGTGCGGGGGGTGGTGACGGCGGCGAGGAGGCCCCAGAGAGCCGTCATGGCGGCGGTGGTGAGCTTGCCGGTGACGGACCAGGCGGTGAGAGTGCGGGCGACGCGGTCCGCCGGGGTCCGGGTGAGGCGTTGGGTGGCCACCACGGGGTTGTAGACGCCGATGCTGGTGATCAGGCCGAGTTCGACGGCCATGACGAGGACGAGACCGGCGGGGCCGGGACCGATGAACGCCAGCCCCAGCGGCCAGCACGCCCGCAGGGTGCCGGCGATCCAGATGACCTTGTGCTGGCCGTGCCGGGCGACCAGGCGACGGGAGAGGCGGGAGCCGATCAGGCCGCCGACGCAGGGGACGGCGAAGGCGAGGCCGTACTGCCAGGGGGCGAAGCCGAGCTGGCCCACCATGAGGATGAGCAGCAGCGGTGCGGGCGCCATGATCAGGCCGTTGACCAGGATGGTGTTGAGGAAGAGGGGGCGTAGGGCCGGGTCGGCGAGGATGTACCGCCAGCCGTCGAGGAGGTCGCCGGGCCGGAGCCGGGGAGAGGAACCGGGGGGTGGGGCGTTTCCCGTCGCGGGCTTCGCGGGCTTCGCGGGCTTCGCGGGCTTCGCGGGCTTCGCGGGCTTCGCGGGCTTCGCGGGCTTCGCGGGCTTCGCGGGCGT
>NZ_JBHVDX010000162.1:0-23744 GCF_042802555.1 Streptomyces sp. NPDC057474
GCACAGCAGGCAGAACCACATCAGGCCGACGCGGCCCGTCCGCCAGGCCTCGCTCGGCGTGTACTGCTTCACGGCCGGCGGGTTCTTCTCCAGCGCGCGCCGCGCGCGCGGGTCGTCCGGCTTGCGCAGCGGGTCGACCTCGGCCGGCCACCAGTTCTTCGGCGGGTCCTGGAAGAAGTGCCCGGCCACGGCGACGACCGCCGCGAGGAACACACCGACGCAGACGAGTACCCAGCGGAAGTTCGTCAGGTCCATGAACCCGGTGAAGATGAACACGAAGGGCACCGAACCGTAGGCGAAGCCGCCGTTGACGAAGCCGGTCTTGCCGCCCTTGCGCTCCGGGTACCACTTGCCGACCATGTTCACGCAGGTCGCGTAGACCATGCCGGCGCCCATACCGCTGAACATGCCGAATCCGACGTAGGCGACGACGACGTGCGGTGCGAACGCGAGGGACAGATAACCGAGCAGGGTGCCGACGGCGCCCAGCATCATCGCCCAGCGGGCGGGCAGTTTGCCGCTCTCACGGAGCTTCCCGGCGGGGAAGGCCACCGCGGCCTGGAAGAACACCCATACGCCCAGCATCCAGAAGATGTGCTGGTTGCTCCAGCTGTGCGCCGTGTGCAGGGTCTCCTCGGCGGACGCGAACGCGTACTCCGCCGAGCTGATGCCCATCATGCCCACCCACGGCAGGATGACCATCCACTTGCGTTTGCGTCCCATGATGTCCAGGTCGGACTCGCCGATCCGGTACATCCGGCCGTTGGCGTCCGTCACCTCCCGGTAGGGGACGGGTGTGGAGATGTCAGTTGTTGCCATGTCGATCGAACCCTTCGCGTGGAAGAAGTCTGGCCAGCGCCCCCTGTCCGTGCTTCTCTGCGCCGGGGCCCGCGGTGAGCGGTCGCCGCAGGCCCCGTGGTTCGAGCCGTCACTCAGCTCATCGACCGCCCCCCAACAGCCCCGCGGCTCGGGCCCACCGGGCTGCGTCCCGCCCGGGGGACGCGGCATCCGACGGCGGCTTCGCCGCGGGCCGGACCCCCGGCCGACTCACAGCGCCCTCGCTCATCACAGCAACCCCGCGGCTCGCGCCCAGCGGTACTTCGCGCCGAGCACCGCCACCGGCTTCTCGGTCGTGTACGGGTACGCCACGACCCCACGCTCGAAGAGGTACTGGCAGGCCTCCTCCACCTCGACGTCGCCCGCGAGCGACGCGACGACCGGCTTCTCGATGCCCCGCTCGCGGAACTCGGCCACCACGCGCGCGGTGAGTTCGGCGAACACCATGGGCGGGGTGACGATGGTGTGCCAGTAGCCGAGGACGAGCGCGTGGATGCGCGGGTCCTCCAGGCCCAGCCGGACCGTCGCCTCGTACGTCGACGGAGGCTCGCCCCCGGTGATGTCGACCGGGTTGCCGGCGGCCCCGAACGGCGGGATGAACGTCCGGAAGGACGCGTCCAGATCCGGCGGGATCTCCATCAGGGTCAGACCGTTGTCGGTCACGGCGTCCGACAGCAGTACGCCGCTGCCGCCCGCCCCGGTGATGATCACGACGTTGTCACCCTGGGGAGCCGGAAGCACCGGCAACGCGCGCGCGTACTCCAGCATCTCGTTCAGCCCGGGCGCCCTGATGACACCGGCCTGCTTCAGGATGTCCTCGTACACGGCGTCGTCGCCCGCCAGCGCGCCCGTGTGCGAGCCCGCCGCCCTCGCTCCGGCCGCCGTACGGCCCGCCTTCAGCACCACCACCGGCTTCTTCGGGACGGTCGCCCGCGCGGCCTCCACGAAGGCCCGCCCGTCCTTCAGGTCCTCCAGGTGCATCGCGATGCACTCGGTGTGCGCATCCTCGCCGAACCAGGTCAGCAGGTCGTCCTCGTCCAGGTCCGACTTGTTGCCGAGCCCGACGATCGCCGACACACCCGTCTTCGTGGTGCGGGCGAATCCCAGGATGGCCATCCCGATGCCGCCGGACTGCGAGGTCAGCGCCACGCCGCCCTTGACGTCGTACGGCGTGCAGAACGTGGCGCACAGGTCGTGCCACGTCGAGTAATAGCCGTAGATGTTCGGCCCGAGCAGCCGGACCCCGTGCCGCTCGGCGATCGCGACGATCTCGTCCTGGAGTTCGTGCTCGCCGGTCTCCGCGAAACCCGACGGGATCAGTACGGCGTTGGGGATGCCCTTGCGACCCACCTCCTCCAGCGCCGAGGCCACGAACTTGGCGGGGATCGCGAAGACCGCCACATCCACCTCACCGGGAACGTCCGTGACACTCTTGTACGCCTTGCGGCCCAGAATGTCATCGGCCTTGGGGTTCACCGGATGGATCTCACCGGCGAAACCGCCGTCGATGAGGTTGCGCATCACCGAGTTGCCGATCTTGCCCTGTTCGTTGGAGGCCCCGATCACGGCGACGGACGAGGGCTCCATCAGCCGGCGCATCGACGTGAGGATCTCCGCGCGCGTGTATGTGCGCCGGGGCTTCGGCACCGACTGCGCGAGGATCACCCGGATGTCCGCCGCTACCGCACCCTCCGGGGTGGCGATCACCGGGTTGAGGTCCACCTCGGCGATCTCCGGGAAGTCCGCGACGAGTTCGGAGACCCGGCGGATCTGCTCGGCGATCGCCCACCGGTCCACGGCGGGCGCCCCGCGCACCCCGCGCAGGATCTCCGCCGCACGGATCGAGTCCAGCATGGAGAGCGCCTCGTCCGCGTCGACCGGCGCGAGCCGGAACGTCACGTCCTTGAGGACCTCGACCAGCACCCCGCCGAGCCCGAACGCGACGACCTTCCCGAACGTCGGGTCCGTCACCGCGCCGACGATGACCTCCTGCCCTTTCGGCAACAGCTCCTGCACCTGTACGCCCTCGATCCGGGCATCGGGTGCGTACGCGCGCGCGTTGTCGACGATCGTGTGGAACGCGGCCCGTACGTCACCGGAGCCGTCCACTCCGACGATCACACCGCCCGCGTCGGTCTTGTGGAGGATGTCCGGCGAGACGATCTTCATGACCACGGGCCCGTCGAAGCGCGCCGCGTACGACACCGCCTCGTCGACGTCCCGCGCCAACTCCTCGCCGGGTACGGCGATCCCGTACGCGTCGGCGATCACCTTGCCCTCGGGGGCGGTCAGCGCGCTCCGGCCCTCGGCCCTTACGGCGTCGAGGAGTGTGCGCACCCTCAGCACCCGGTCTTCGGCCATCAATCAGATCACTCCGTTCGACTTGAGCAGGCGCAGCTCCTCGTCGCCGAGGCCGAGCTCGCCGACGTAGACCTCTTCGTTGTGCTCGCCGAGCAGGGGTGAACTGGTCACGTCCACGGGGGAGTCGGACAGCTTCAGCGGGCTGCCGACGGTCACGAAGTCGCCGCGCTCGGGGTGCGGCACGGTGACGACCATCTCGTTGGTGACCAGGGACTCGTCCTCGATGATCTCCTTGGTGGAGAGGATCGGCCCGCAGGGGATGTTGTGGGCGTTGAGCCGCTCCAGCACCTCCCACTTGGGCAGGGTGGACGACCACTCCTCGATGAGCTGGAACATCTTGTTGAGCTTGGGCAGCCGGGCCTCCGGCGTCGCCCACTCGGGGTCGTCCGCCAGTTCGGGCCGGCCGATCAGCTCGCTCATCGGCTGCCAGCCGACGGGCTGCACGATGACGTACACATAGTCGTTCGGGCCGCCCGGAGCACACTTGACCGCCCAGCCGGGCTGGCCGCCACCGGACGCGTTCCCGGACCTGGGAACCTCGTCGCCGAAGTCGTCGTTGGGATATTCACGGAGCGGGCCATGTGCCAGCCGCTGCTGGTCCCTCAGCTTCACCCGACAGAGGTTGAGGACGGCGTGCTGCATGGCCACGTTGACCCGCTGCCCGCGCCCGGTGTTCTCCCGCTGGTACAGCGCCGCGAGAATCCCCGCCACGGCGTGGATGCCCGTGCCCGAGTCCCCGATCTGGGCCCCCGTCGCCAGCGGCGGCCCGTCCTCGAAGCCGGTGGTCGCCATCGACCCGCCCATGGCCTGCGCGACGACCTCGTACGCCTTGAAGTTGGTGTACGGACCGTCACCGAACCCCTTGATGGAGGCATAGACGATACGCGGATTGATCTCCTGGATGCGGTCCCAGGTGAAGCCCATGCGGTCGACCGCGCCGGGTCCGAAGTTCTCGACCATGACGTCGGAGCGCCGGATCAGCTCGGTGAGGATCTCCTTGCCGCGCTCGGTCTTGGTGTTGAGGGTGATGCTCCGCTTGTTGCAGTTGAGCATCGTGAAGTAGAGGGAGTCGACGTCCGGGAGGTCACGCAGCTGCTTGCGCGTGATGTCCCCGCTCGGCGCCTCCAGCTTCACCACGTCCGCGCCGAGCCAGGCGAGCAGCTGGGTGGCGGAGGGCCCGGACTGGACGTGCGTCATGTCGAGGACGCGGATGCCCGCGAGCGCCTTGTCGGGCGGCGAGGGCTGGGCGGTGGTGCCTGTCGTGGCGGTCTCGGTGGTCACCGGGGGCACCTCACTTGTACATCGTCTGGTTCATGGTTCCGGGGGCGTACGCGTCCGGGTCGACCCAGACGTTGATGAGCGACGGCTTGCCCGACTCACGGGCACGCTGCAGCGCGGGGGCGATGTCGGCGGGGTCGCGGACCTCCTCGCCGTAACCGCCCAGCATCTGGGCGAACTTGTCGTAGTGGACGTCGCCGAGGGTGTTGCCGATCCGCTCGCGCTCCAGGCCGTACTTCTGGGCCTGGCCGTAACGGATCTGGTTCATGGAGGAGTTGTTGCCGATGATCCCGACGAAGGGGAGGTCGTAGCGGACGAGGGTCTCGAAGTCCCAGCCGGTGAGGGAGAAGGCGCCGTCACCGAAGAGGGCCACCACCTCCTTGTCGGGCCGCGCCTTCTTGGCGGCGAGCACGAAGGGGACGCCGACGCCGAGCGTGCCGAGGGGCCCCGGGTCCATCCAGTGCCCGGGTGACTTGGGCTGCACGACCTGACCGGAGAAGGTGACGATGTCGCCGCCGTCGCCGATGTAGATCGAGTCCTCGGTGAGGAAGTCGTTGATCTCGCTGACCAGCCGGTACGGGTGGATGGGCGACGCGTCGGACTTCAGGCTGGGCAGCCGCTTCTCGATGGCGGTCTGCTCGGCGGCGCGCAACTCGTCCAACCACTCCTTGCGCCTCGACGCGCCCCCGTTGATGCGCCCGGAAGCAGCCTCCGTCACCGACTTGAGCACGAGGCCCGCGTCGCCCACGATCCCGAGGTCGATGTCGCGGTTCTTGCCGACGGTCCGGTAGTCGAGGTCTATCTGCACGACGGTCGCGTCCGGCGACAGCCGCTTGCCATAGCCCATGCGGAAGTCGAAGGGCGTACCGACGACGACGATGACATCGGCGTTGGAGAAGGCGTACCGGCGGGAGAGCTGGAAGTGGTGCGGGTCGCCGGGCGGGAGCGTGCCGCGGCCGGCGCCGTTCATGTATGCCGGGATGTTCAGCGTGCGCACCAGCTCGATGGCGGACTCGGTGCCGCGCGTCGTCCACACCTGGCTGCCCAGCAGGATCGCGGGCTTCTCGGCGTGCACCAACAGGTCGGCGAGCTTCTCGATGGCCTCGGGGTCACCGGCCGAGCGGGTCGAGGCCCGGTAGGCGCCGGCCTTGGGCACGCGTGCCTTCTCCACGGGCACCTTGGCGTCGAGGACGTCGCGCGGGATCTCCAGGAAGGAGGGGCCGGGAGCGCCGTGGTAGCACTCGCGGAAGGCCATCGACACCATGTCGGCGGCGCGGGCCGTGTCCGGCACGGTCGCCGCGAACTTGGTGATCGGCGTCATCATGTCGACGTGCGGCAGGTCCTGCAGGGACCCCATCCTGTGCTGGGTGTGCGCGCCCTGGCCGCCGATCAGCAGCATCGGGGACTCCGCGCGGAAGGCGTTGGCGACACCGGTCACGGCGTCGGTCGTACCGGGGCCGGCGGTGACGACCGCGCAGCCGGGCTTGCCGGTGATGCGGGCGTAGCCGTCGGCGGCGTGGGCGGCGACCTGCTCGTGGCGGACGTCGACGACCTCGATGCCCTCGTCGACGCAGCCGTCGTAGATGTCGATGATGTGGCCGCCGCACAAGGTGTAGATGACCTCCACACCCTCCGCTTTGAGTGCCTTGGCGACGAGGTGACCACCGGAAATGAGGTCCTGGCTGTTGCCGTCGGGCATGGCGAAGTCCTGTCCCTTCGTAGGGTTTTCGTGGGGTCTTCGTAGGGGTTGGAACGCTCTCGCGGTTGATTGCATACAGTCGACGAATACTGTATGAAGCTTGTTATCCCGCATCCGGTGGGTGGTGTCCAGGGGGCGTGCGGCACTTTTGAATCAGGAGCCGGAATGGACCTTTTCGAGCACCAGGCAAGGGAACTCTTCGAGGAACACGGCATCTCGGTGCCAAGGGCCGAGGTCACGGACTCGCCCAAGGAGGCACGGGAGATCGCCCGCAGGCTGGGCGGACGCGTCGTCGTCAAGGCACAGGTGAAGACCGGCGGACGCGGCAAGGCGGGCGGAGTGAAGCTCGCCGCCGACCCCGCCGCCACCGAACTGACGGCACGACAGATCCTGGGCATGGACATCAAGGGCCACACCGTCCGCAAGGTGATGGTCGCCGAACCCGTCGCGATCGAGAGCGAGTTCTACGTCTCGTACGTTCTCGACCGCGCCGCCGGCCGCTTCCTCGCGATCGCGTCGGCGGAGGGCGGCATGGAGATCGAGGAGGTGGCGGCGACCAGGCCCGACGCCGTCGCCCGTATCCCCATCGACCCCGTCGAGGGCGTCACCTCGGCGAAGGCGGCCGAGATCGCCCGAGCCGCCGGCCTGCCCCCGCAGACCGTCGACGTCCTCGTCCGGCTCTGGGGGGTGCTGACCCGCGAGGACGCGCTCCTCGTCGAGGTGAACCCCCTCGTCCGTACCGGACAGGGCCGGATCCTGGCCCTCGACGGCAAGGTCACCCTCGACGACAACGCGAGCTTCCGCCAGACGCGTTGGGGCGACGAGGGCTTCGCGCACGACGACCCGCTGGAGGCGGCCGCAGCCGCCAAGGGCCTCAACTACGTGAAACTGGACGGCGAGGTCGGCGTCATCGGCAACGGCGCCGGACTCGTCATGTCGACCCTCGACGTGGTCGCGGGCTGCGGCGCCCGCCCTGCCAACTTCCTCGACATCGGCGGCGGCGCCTCCGCCCAGATCATGGCCGACGGCCTCTCCGTCATCCTCTCCGACCCCGATGTGAAGTCGGTCTTCGTCAACGTTTTCGGCGGGATCACCGCCTGCGACGCGGTTGCCGAGGGCATCGTGCGGGCCCTGGACAGCGTGCAGCTGACCAAACGTTTGGTAGTCCGCCTGGACGGCAACAACGCCGAACGCGGCCGAGCCATCCTGGACGCCCGCGACCACCCCCTGGTCCACCAGGCCACCACCATGGACGGCGCCGCGCGCCGCGCCGCCGACCTCGCAAACGCGATCTGAGGAGCCCGGACATGGCCATCTACCTCACCAAGGAGAGCAAGGTCCTCGTCCAGGGCATGACCGGCGGCGAGGGTATGAAGCACACCCGCCGCATGCTCGCGGCCGGCACGAACGTCGTCGGCGGCGTCAACCCCCGCAAGGCGGGCCGGACGGTCGACTTCGACGACAGGGCCGTGCCGGTCTTCGGCTCCGTCCACGAGGGCATCGAGGTCACCGGAGCCGACGTCAGCGTAGTCTTCGTCCCGCCCGCCTTCGCCAAGGCGGCGGTCGTCGAGGCCGCCGACGCGGGTATCGGTCTCGCCGTAGTCATCACCGAGGGCATCCCCGTCCACGACTCCGTGGCCTTCACGGCGTACGCCCAGTCGAAGGGCACCCGGATCATGGGCCCCAACTGCCCCGGCCTGATCACCCCCGGCCAGTCCAACGCCGGCATCATCCCCGCCGACATCACCAAGCCGGGACGCGTCGGCCTGGTCTCCAAGTCCGGCACCCTCACCTACCAACTCATGTACGAGCTGCGTGACATCGGCTTCTCCACCTGTGTCGGCATCGGCGGCGACCCCGTCGTCGGCACCACCCACATCGACTGCCTGGCCGCGTTCCAGGAGGACCCGGACACCGAACTGATCGTCCTCATCGGCGAGATCGGCGGCGACGCCGAGGAACGGGCCGCCGCGTACGTCCGCGACCACGTCACCAAGCCCGTCGTCGGCTACATCGCCGGATTCACGGCCCCCGAGGGCAAGACGATGGGGCACGCGGGCGCGATCGTCTCCGGCTCCTCCGGTACGGCGCAGGCCAAGAAGGAGGCGCTGGAAGCGGTCGGGGTGAGGGTCGGAAGCACCCCCACCGAGACGGCCCGACTTGTGCTGGCCGCCCTGGAAGACGAGGCCTGACCTCACTCGTAGCCGGCGTACCCCCGCCCCCGACTGTGCACCGAGAGCGGAGAAACCCATGGCACCACCCACCCTCACCCTCAAATCCGGCACCGCCTGGACCGACGCCTGGCAGCGCTGCCTCGCCGTCGCCCCCGAGGCATTCCGGGACGACCGGGTCCTCAACCTCTGGAACTGCTCCTGGCAGGCCGACGGCCGGGTGTTCCCCGCCACCAGCCCCGTCGACGGCAGCCCCATCGCGGGCCCGCCCCGCCTGGACGGCGCCACCGCGCACCAGGCGGTACGCGCTTCCCTCGACCAGCATCGCGCCTGGCGCCACGTCCCCCTCGACGAACGCCGTGCCCGGGTCGCCGCCACCCTCGACGCCCTCACCCAGCACCGCGAACTGCTCGCCCTGCTCCTCGTCTGGGAGATCGGCAAACCCTGGCGGCTCGCGCAGGCCGACGTGGACCGGGCCATCGACGGCGTCCGCTGGTACATCGACGGCATCGAGCCCATGGTCGAAGGGCGCGTCCCGCTCGACGGCCCGGTTTCCAACATCGCGAGCTGGAACTACCCGATGAGCGTGCTCGTCCACGCGATGCTGGTCCAGGCGCTGGCGGGGAACGCGGTCATCGCCAAGGCCCCGACCGACGGCGGCGTCGCCTGCCTCACCCTGGCCAGTGCGCTCGCCGCCCGCGAGGGCATACCCGTCACCCTCGTCAGCGGCAGCGGCAGCGAGCTGTCGGAGGCGCTCGTGAGCGCCCCCGAGATCGGCTGCGTCTCCTTCGTCGGCGGCCGCGACACCGGCGCCGCGGTGGCCACCGCCGTCGCCGACCTCGGCAAACGACACGTACTGGAACAGGAGGGACTGAACACCTGGGGCATCTGGAACCACACCGACTGGGACACCCTGACCGCGGTCATCCCCAAGCTCTTCGACTACGGCAAACAGCGCTGCACGGCGTACCCGCGCTTCGTCGTCCAGCGTGAGCTGTTCGACGAGTTCCTGGCCGCGTACCTCCCGGCGGTCCGCACGCTCAGGGTCGGTCACCCGCTGGCCGTGGAGCACCCCGGCGACCCCTACCCACGGCTGGACTTCGGGCCCGTCATCAACGCGGCCAAGGCCAAGGAGCTGACCGACCAGGTCGCCGAGGCCGTCGACCGGGGCGCCGTCCCGCTGCACCGGGGCCGGCTCGCCGACGCGCGCTTCCTGCCCGGCCAGGACACCGCTGCGTACGTCCAGCCCGTCACCCTCCTGAACCCGCCCTCGTCCTCCCCGCTCCACCACGCGGAACCCTTCGGCCCGGTCGACACCATCGTCCTGGTCGACACCGAGGCCGAGCTGCTGGCCGCCATGAACGCCTCGAACGGCGCGCTCGTCGCCACCCTGTCCACCGACGACAGGGCGACGTACGAGCGGCTGGCACCGCAGATCCGGGCGTTCAAGGTCGGCCACGGAAAACCCCGCTCGCGTGGCGACCGCGAGGAGCTCTTCGGCGGCTTCGGCGCATCCTGGCGGGGCGCCTTCGTCGGCGGTGAGCTGCTCGTCAGGGCCGTCACCCGTGGTCCCGCGGGGGAGCGGCTGCCGGGCAACTTCCCCGAGTACCACCTCATGCCGTCCGCGGCCTGATATGGCCGGTTCGTGATCGTCCGATCACCTCCGGTGAGGTCGTGCGGGCCTGCTCGTCGAGGCCCCCACAACCCCGTCCGGGGCACGGATATGCAGGTGAAGCACGCTCCGAAACCTTGGTATTGTTGTCCGTGTCGCCGCAGGGAACACCCCTGGCAAGGCGGCAGACACCTGGTCCGGGTGGCGGAATGGCAGACGCGCTAGCTTGAGGTGCTAGTGCCCTTTATCGGGCGTGGGGGTTCAAGTCCCCCCTCGGACACATCGACCCCATCGACCGGTTTCCGGTCGGTGGGGTTTTATTCGAACGAAAAGCGGTGCGCCCGGCTCAACCGGCCAGGAGCAGCGCGGTACCCTGATCAGACCTCGGTGGCGTGGCGCCCGGCGAAGTTGATGAAGGCCGCCCACGCGGCGCGCTCCATGGTGAGTGCGGGGCCGGTGAGGGTTTTCGAGTCTCGCACGTGAACGGCGGCCCCCTGCGAGTCCGCCACTTCCACGCAGTCGCCACCCTCCGCACCGCTGTAACTGCTCTTGAACCACCGCAGGTCCTGGGTGACGGCTGGGGCTATCAGGGCAAGACAGAAACGGTCTGCGAAGTCGCCGCCGGCTTTGAGGACGCGTGGCTGGAGATGCACAGTCACCTCAACCCGGCGGCTGTCGAGGGCACATGGGATCTGCACGCACCTGTCGCCTACGTCCAGACGCCGGTCACCGCGAAGCCGATGAGCACCTGCCAGGCCGTCCTCGACTTCTTCGGGGCCCCGACCAAGAACATGAACCTGCCCCAACTCATCTCCCAGGTCGGCCAGTCGCTGCACGACCACGGTGTGAAGGCCTTGATCCTGGACGACATCACCCGGCTGCGGATGCACCGGGCAGACGACCAGGACACCCTCGACCTGCTCCGCGCCTTCATGAGCATGAACGTCACTCGCCTCCTGTTGAACACCGCCCCCGCCACACGGACAAGCGGCTGGGGAAACACCTGGCGGCTCCTGCGACGACACAGCTCATGCCTGCTGCAGGACCGCGTCATCAGCACGGTCCCCGCTCACTTCACCCCGAGCTCCCAGTATTTCGAAACGACCGTCGACGGGCCCGCCAGGCCGTCATCCCAGCCCGGGTCGGCCGCTATCAGCCCGATCACATCCCGCAGTGGCTGCCGGACGACTGGTTCTCCGTCATGTTCGCGGATTCGTCCTCCCGAGCACTGGCCCAAAGCGTCGCGTTCCGCCGTTATGCCGCCGTCCAACTCGTCCAGATCGCGGCCGACATGCCCTTCGACGACGCCGCCAGATTCCTCGCTCTCCCCGACCACTGGCACCGCGGTAACAGCAGGAAGCCGAATCTGAAGATCCGCTACACCAGCCAGTTCCGGTTCTTACGCCGCGAAGACCTGGCCACATCCTTCACCGCCCTCGCACAGCACGTTTCCCAGATCCAGCAGCACATCGACTACCACTCCAGACGGCTCAACCTGCTCGGCTGGACCCTCAGCACGAACGCCTGGGCAGAGATCGAAACAGAGCTTCGCCACCGACACGGAACCCATCACGTGCTCCGTTACCCGGCCGGCTTCCTGCGCGATTTGTGGCTCGAAGTTCACCTGGACCCGTGTCACCGGCAGCGAGTGGTGCTTGGCTCCCAGCTTGGATCCGGCGCCACGCGCCGGAGATTTACTGCCTGCGGCCCCGGTGCACGTCTGGTGTTCGAGAGATGCTCAGGCTTCAGGTCGCGAGGGGGCCAGGCCTCGGCGCAGCGTGGGCTTGTCGATCTTCCCGACGGGGTTCTTGGGGACTTCGGGAAGGATGATGATGTCGGCGGGAATCTTGTAGCGGGCCAGTCGGGTGGTGAGGAAGTCGCAGATCTCCTCGGCGGTGAGGTCGATGCCGTCGCGCAGGGAGATGAAGGCGATGGGGACCTCGCCGAGTACTGGGTCGGGGCGGCCGACGACGGCGGCTTCGAGGACGGCGAGGTGGTCGTGCAGAACGGTTTCGATCTCCTTGGGATAGACGTTCTCGCCGCCCCGGATGATCATGTCTTTGGCGCGGTCGACGAGTATGAGGTAGCCGTCGTCGTCGAGTCGGCCGATGTCCCCGGTGTGGAGCCGGCCGTGCTGGAGGGTCTTGGCGGTCTCGTCGGGGCGGCCGAGGTAGCCGCGCATCACGGTGGGGCCGCTGATGACGACCTCGCCGATACTGCCGTCGGTGACCAGTTGGCCGTCCTCGTCCATGATCGCGATGTTCTGGCCCGGCAGCGCGATGCCGACCGTGCCTGGCTTGCGCAGCCCGTCGACGGGGTTGCAGGCCGACGCGCATGTGGCCTCCGAGAGGCCGTACCCCTCGAGGAGTTGCATGCCGAAGCGTTTTTCCACCGTGCCGATGAGCTGGGGTGGCATCGGGGCGGCGCCGCAGATCGCGAAGCGAAGCGAGGAGGTGTCCGGCTGCACGTCGGCCGGCAGGTTCGCCAGCATTGCGTAGATCGCGGGAACGGCGGAGAAGTAGGTGGGGCGGGCCGCCTCCAGCGCCGTGAAGAAGGTCTTCGGGCTGAAACGCCCTGCGATGGTGGCCTGGCCGCCGGCCCGCAGCGGGGACAGGACGCTGACGATGATGCCGTTGACGTGGAACAGCGGCAGGATCAGCAGGCTGTGGTCGGCCTCGGTCAGGCCCAGTCCCTCGATCATGGACGCGGTCATCGCATCGATGTTGCGGTGCAGCAGCTCCACCCCTTTGGGGCGGCCGGTGCTGCCGCTGGTGTAGATGACCAGGGCCAGATCATCCAGGCCTGCCTGCGGATCGTCCGGTTGCTGCGGCAGCTCGACCGCCGGGGCCGGGCGGGCGAGTTCCTCGAGGGTGACCACGGCCAGGGCGTCAGGAAGGGCGTCGGTGTCTGCTTCGTCGAGGACGACGAGTTTGGCGCCGCAGTCCTTGAGTTGGTACTGCGTTTCGGACGGGGTCAGCGTCGGGTTGACCGGCGTGAGCGCCGCGCCCAGGCGCCAGGCGGCAAAGAGAGCGGCCACGAGTTCGACCCGGTTGGGCAGCTTGACCGCGACGATGTCGCCGGCGCTGATCCCGCGGGCGGCGAAGTGGCGGGAACAGGCTTCGACCAGGTCATCGAATGCGGCGTTGGTCAGGAGGCCGTGCTCGTCGTCCCCGATGGCCGGAGCATCTGGGGCGTTCGCGCGGCGTGCAGCAGGCAGGCGGCTCAGATTCACGGGATACACCTCAGTGGTGGGTCGATTGGCAGGCCGGACGGCGGGGGCGGCCGCCTGGTGCGGTGCCGCATGGTGGCACCGCGGGTGGGCTTCCGGGGGACCGCAAGGGGGGCACGGGGGGCTCCTCGGAAGCCCTGTTCCGCTGGGGTTGTCCGCTCCACTCACCCCAGGTGGAGGAGCCGCTCTGTGAGCTGCTACTTGATGGCTGTGGCGGCGACTGGAGATCCGACAGCGCCGGTCAGGGGCAGGGGGGAGGCGGCGAGCATGAAGCTGTAGCGGCCGTCCTGTCCGCAGTCCTCGGCCAGCGCGTCGAGGTCGAACATCTCGCCGAAGGCCAGTCCCATGTGGACGAGGGCGACCTGGTGCAGGGGCTGGAATTCCTCGATCTCGTTGGGCCGGACCTCCACGCCCCAGGTGTCGGTGGCGATCGCGACAACTTCCTTCTGTGCCAGCCAGGGAGCGGTGTGCAGGGAGAGGCCGGGGGCGGAACCGCCGGCGTAGTCGCCCCAGCGCCCTCGGCGCTCACCGAGCTGTCCGGTGCGCACGAACACCGCGTCGCCGCGGCCGACGACGGTGCCCTGGGCTGCCAGCGTCTCGTCGAGGTCGTCCGGGGTGATCGCGTAGCCGGGTTCCAGCGCGGGAACGCCCTTGTGCCGGGCGACATCGATCAAAACGCCGCGCAGGATCATGCGGTCGGTCCAGTGCTGGATGGCGTTGCGGGCGGCTCCGGCGGTGGTGTGCTCGGCCGCGCTGTAGCCGTTCCACATGAGCCCGTCGTGGAAGATGTGCGCGAGGGCGTCCCACTGGGTGCCGCACTGCGTGGGCATGATGAGGGAGTCGTCTGCGTACCCGAACCGGGTCTTGTCGATGCCGAAGGCTGCGAACAGCTCCTGCTGTTTGCCGCTGACCGCGTCCGTGCCGGTGGCGGTGGCCAGCAGCATCGGGTTGTGGCGCAGGCCGCCCTGTTGGGGCCCGGCCTGGTCGTAGGGCAGGGTCATCGAGATCACTTTGCCCGCCACGACCTCCTTCGCCGCGGCTTGTACGTGCTGGGGGGTGAGGAGGTTGAGGGCGCCGAGCTCGTCGTCGGGCCCCCACCGGCCCCAGCGGCTGAGCTGGTCGATGTAGTCCTTGAGAACGTCGTTGCTCATGCCGGGTCCTTGGGTGCCATGGCCCTGTTGAGCCAGTCGATGATCAGGGGGACGACATCGGATGACAGCTTGCTCGTCGCGCAGTGGCCCGCATCCGGGATGAGGTGAACCTCAGCCCCCGGCCGCGCCTCGAACAGGAGGCTGTCCTCCTGCGGGACCAGGGGGTCGTCGGCGCCGTTGACGATCAGCATGGGTGCGGACTGCTGCTTGCCTGCGAGCAGGCCGGCCAGCGACAGGCTGGTCCAGCGGGCAGCGAGTTCCTCGGAGGCCGGCTCACGCTCGAAGCCCAGAGCGTTGCCGATGATGCCGTGCATGCCGGAGTCACTGAAGGGAGCGCGTTCGAAGGCGGCCTTGACGGGTCCACCCAGGACGACCGCCGCGTCGACCTCACCGCTCAGCCCGGTGCGGGCGGAGAAATGACCGCCCATGGACACGCCCAGGTGGGCGACGCGGCCGTTACCGATCTGTCGCGCCTCTTGGACCAGACTGGACACGATTTCCGGGCCGCCGTCGTGGCTCATCGCCACCGGGGACTCCCCGGTGCCGGGGATGTCGAAGGCCAGCACCGTCATCCCCGTGTACACCGCCAGGGCGACCCACATGGAGTGCAGGTCCTCCTTCCAGGTGTCCACTCCGCCGCTGACGATGATGACCGGGGACTGACCCGCGGGCCTGTCGGGGACGCCGAACTCGTGGACCGGGACCGACACGCGTGTGCCCAGGTGGTCGGCGAGAACCGAGCGGCGTCGGAAGGTGACCGGGCCGTTGTCCGCGCTGAGGAGGTACTGATCGATCTGGTGGCGGTAGGCCGCTCGCTTGGCCTCGTCGGCCAGGGTGGGGAACTTCGCGAACCCGTAGGCCAGGGCAGCCAGCTCAGCCTTCCGGTCCTTTGCGTACCGTTCAGCCAGCTGGGACCACTCGTAGACCCATCCGCCGGGCTCATCGGGCCACATCTGTTTGATGCGCCCGCGTACGGCCTCCACGTCGTCCCCCGGCACACCCAGGTTGATCATCTGCGTGAGGCGCTCCTCGAACAGTGCCTCGACATTCACTGGCCACTGGTACGACACCTAAGGTTCCTCCGAGTCCCAGCCGCTTAACGCATGAGTCCTGCGTTTAGCTGAGACTACGGGCGGGTTTCACATAAACGCAAGACTCCTGCGTTAAGATGAGTTCCATGACAACCGAGTCGATTCGCCGACGGCCAGGAGGACGGAGCGCCAAGGTGCGCTCGGCTGTCATGGCGGCAACCCTGGAACTGCTCACGGAGTCCGGCTCCGGGAAGCCGAGCATCGCCGAGGTGGCCGCGCGGGCGGGCGTGCACGAAACCTCCATCTACCGGCGCTGGAAGACCAGCGAACGGCTCATCCTGGACGCGATGGTCGGCTACAGCGCCGAGCTGCTCAAGACTCCCGACACCGGCTCCGTGCGCGGGGACCTGGTCGCCTTGGGGCAGGAACTCGTCGACTACGGGAGCTCCCCACTGGGCGAGGCGCTCATGCGGACCCTGGCCGCCAATGTCGACGACAGCGAATCAGCGCTGACGCGGAGCCAGTTCTGGACAGCCCGCCACGACGAGTGCCGGATCGTGGTGGAACGCGCCGCCGCTCGAGGCGAACTTCCCGCCTCCATCGACAGCCGCATGCTGCTGGAAACATTCATCGCACCGATCCACTTCAGGCTGCTCATGACCCGCGAAGCCGTGGACACACCTTTTCTGGAGCTCATCGCCGACATCGCCGTCGCAGGAGTCAGGGCAGTCCGGTCGAACTGAGTACCCATCCCGCCGCAGAGTCCTCCGAGCACGCAAACGCCCTGCCCCTCCCGGACACAACCGAGCAGAGCGGGGCGCAGTCGCCTCAGCGGGGGCTCGCGGCAGCAGCCTCAACCCACTGGGAAAACTCGCAGGCCATGTGCCAACGGTGCGCCGCGACCGACGCCTGCGGCATCAACCACGGGAACTCGACCGTGAGCAGAGCCCGCGTACCGCCGCCCTCCTCCCGGAACTGGTGGCGGACACCGCCCAGCACCGTCCCGTCGGCCAAGCGGGCCGTGCCGGCCATCTGGAACAGGTAGCTCGGGTCCGCAGACGTGACCACCGTGTCCGACTCGTCCATCGTGAAGAAGAAGCGCGAGGCGAGCGGTGAACCACCGGTCGTCTCCCACACCTCCTGACGGCCGTCCGGGGTCAGACGGAAGATGTGATGATCCGGGCAGGCCGCGAGGAACGCGGCCTCGTCATCCGCCTCCGCCCGCCCCATGTACCAAACCGGCAGGCGCTCAGCTACCGCGCAGTCCGGTACGAAGATCTCCACCTGACACATGCGCCGACGCCTGCCCGAAAGCCGAGCGACGGCTCCAACAAACCCGCCAACAACGAATCTACGAAACGCTGCCACCTGGTTCTTCGAGCTACCAGCCTCGCCACCCATCGATCAAAGTCACCGGGGGTACGGGTACGACTCCGCCGTCAACGAGACCCTGACCCTGATCGCGGCCGAACTCGCCGCCAACGCCGTACGGCACGGCCATGTCCCCGGCCGGGACTTCCACCTCCGGCTGACGTCGGCGACGGACGCACTCCGCCTCGAAGTGACGGACACCCGCACCGAGCGGGTGCCGCCCCGGTCCGTTCACGAGGTGCCCGGCGACGCGGAGTCCGGCCGGGGGCTGCTGCTGGTGGCCCGGCTGGCAACCCGCTGGGGCGCCGACCCGCGCCACACCGCACCCGGCAAGACCGTATGGGGCGGAGCTCACGCCATGACGCGGCAGAACGACGAGGCCCTGAGACGGATGGTCAGCGAGCCTGCTTCTCCGGGGCTGGCGCTCGGGACCCTTGAACTCCGCCTGCTCCCGGCACGGTGCTACGGACTCGTCGATCCCGGCGGTGTACGAGTGGCTGCTTCCAGGTCGGCGCAGGCTATGACCGGTTGAGATCTTGGGCCAAGTTCCCCTCGGACACATTCACCCCACCAACCGCTTTCCGGTCGGTGGGGTTTCTCGTTGTGGGGTCCACCGGCCCGTCCGGGCCGATGAAAAATGCGGTGACCCGGCCCATCCGTTCTCCCTGGACTCACCCCACCAAGTGACGAGAGAGGGGAGCCCCGGCCGTGTGTGACCGCACCGCTGTCCCCGTTCCCCGTTCCCCGTTCCCGGTACGAGGTGATCCTCGTGTCCTCGTCAGTCCGGTGCCCGCTGCGGCTGGTACCGGATCCCCGCGACGAACGCCCGGCTTCGAAACCACGCCTGTGACGGAGCGACAGCTCATAGGCCACGGGCCATGCGCAGCAACGTCAACAACCCTCTGACCGACCAGTACTCGGACGACGTGCGGGGCGCATGAGGCATGGCGTTTCTTGGGGGACGGCGGTGACCGGTGGAGCTGATCACCGTACCGAGGCCTCCGGTTGCTGCTGAGGGGAAAGACGCCGGGCGTGTGGCATTTCGGCGCCGCCTTGATTGCTCCGGCTCACGGCGTGTACGGGGCGTCGCTGTGGTGGAGTTCGACCATGGCGGGCTCTGTCACCTGGTAGACGGCGGTTCGCCTCAGTGTCACCACGGCCGTCGGATCCGAGTCACCGCGGGTGAGGTAGACGACCGTCGCCTGCTTCTCGGGCGCCGAGGAGATGTCGATCGAAACCACCGGCGTACGGTCGCCGAGTGAGACAGCGGCGGCCGGTACCGGAGTTCCGGCGTCGTTGCGCCATGTGACGAGTCCGTAGAACTTGCCTGTGCCCCCTGTGGTGACTTTGATGGCGCCCACGGCGTCCGCCGCCGGGTCGCCTGTCATGTCCCCGATGCCACACTGCGGCTGCAGCTCGATCACCACACCGTCGCCTTCCCACCGTCCGTCCGTGAAAGCGACGGTCCCCTCAGGGGCGTCGGGCAGCCGCATGGAGGAGTTCTGCAGCTCGGCGTTCCGCAACTGATCGCAGGTCAGCGCACCTGCTGAGCCGCTGCTGCCCGGCTTCTTCGAAGTGTCCGGCGATGACTTGGCCGATTCTTTTCCATCGTCCTTGACCAAGCCACTGTCGGGTGTCTCTGAGGAAGCTGCAGGCTTCGGAGACTTCGAGGCCGAGCTCTCCCCGCCGTTCCCCGTGTCCTGGCATCCCACCGCGGCCGACGCCAGTGTGAGGGTGGCGATCAGCCGCGTTCCCCGTCTCGCCCATCCCCGGGTTCGATTCACCGTAGGTTCCCCCTTTTATCCGCTTCGCAGGGCCGTACGCACGGCCAACAGGGTCGAAGACGCGCCATTTTGCACCACGGTTGCGGATGCCGGGCGGGATTATCCCACGACGTGGCTCGTGCGGGTCACAGGCGGTGCGGACGGACCTCACTCGGTCGCCCGGCGGCCACTTCCGCGGTCATGGACGTGCAGCGCGGCCGACGCCTGCGGTCGGTCGGCCGCGCCTGCACCGTTCGCCGACCGTCGCCACGCATGAGCCGCCCACGCCCGGCGGCGGAGGCGGCCTCACCGAGAGGGTGCAGCGGCTCCGCACCGGATCCGACAGCTGACCAACCTTGGTCCAGCGAACAGGGCGGCCTGCCGGGCAGCCCCTGGTGTCCGGCGTCGGGTCACGGCCGACGATCCGTGCACAGAGGCATGCACGCAGGCACCGGGAGTCTCGTACCGCCCGACCTGCTGGTACTCATGATCCACCCGGCCACGCTGAGTGACGTGCAAGCCGACACCGAGGCCGCCTCACCCGTGGGCCGCTCTCATCACCTGTCAGCACGTTCACCAGGCTGCTCAGCCCGACCATGCGCGGGGCGCACCTGGCTCGGCTGCCCGCGGAGCAGCAGTCGGTCGACCGGGGGCTGCCCTCGGGAAGCCGATGTGGCGCGGAACGCTACGGCGATCGCCGCCGAGCCGGCCGTCAACGCGGTCCGGCACGGGCGCGTGCTGGACCGGGACTTTCGCCTCACGCTTCGTCTGTACGCCGAAAACGTCCTGCGCATCGAGGTGACCGACGCACGCGCCGACCGGCTGCCGCGCCCGTCTGCCGGAGCCCGCGGAAGACGAACACGGCCGCGGGCTGCCGATCGTCGATGCCCTCGCGGACCGTCGGGGTGTCGAAACAGCGCTCGGCGCCGCCGGCGAGCAAGTCCGTTCGGGCGGAGCCGCCGGTTGTGGCGTCGGGATTCCGGTAGGGGGACGGTCGTGAGCGCGCGGGTTGTGCGTGCTGAGCTGTCCCCGCTTCCGTGTCCGCTCATCCCGGCGACGGGAGGCGCCGGAGGCGCAGCGGTCCGAGGCGTCGTGCGCATACGACGGAGTAACCACCCTGCCGGCCCGCACCGTCGCACGCTCGGCGGCGAAGGTGCTCGGCGCTTCCCAAATGACAGGTGTGTTCCCATCGGGGAGGTGGTGCGAGAAGACCATGTCCGCGCGTCCGCGAGCACATGAGGGCGGGGACGACCAGGGGCGCTGTGAACTGCACCTTCCCTCGGCCGTCAGGCTCTGTGATCGGCGTGCGCTGGTGCACGTGATGCGCGGGAACGATCGACCGAGGCGGGGCGCCTGAGCAAGCATCCACCAGCTGCACCGGGCCGAGGGGCTGAGGTGGGGTCTGCTCTTCCGAGTTGCCGGGCCGCTGAGCCGGTCGCACATCTGGAGTCGGCGGGGCACGCTGGAAGCAGCCACCCGTGACGTACGGGCGGGCCCGGTGCGGGGACGAGCCCCCATGCCGGTGCAGGGGAACAGGACGAGGTGACCACGTATGCGCCATGGGGTGGTGCCACCACTGCGGCAGGTTGGTCGTGGCCTTCGCGGCCAGGAGCGGGGCGGCGATGCTGTCCGGCCTGTCCGTCCCGTCGGACGGCCGGACCTGTAGCTGTAGAGCCCGTGGCGGAACCCATGGAACCCATGGAACCCGTCGGACCGCCGGGCCAGTCCGAGCCATCCGGTTCATCGGGTGTTCCGCATTCAGGGTCGTCCGATGCTCCGGGTCCCCCAGGGGGTGGCCGGCCCGACAGGCACAGGAACAGGAGCCACCCCCGCGGTCGCGGGCGCCGCTCGATGAAACTGCGCCGCTTCCTCCACATCAGGGCCACGCGCGTATGGCGGCGAGGCAAGGAAGTGGAGCTGATGCACCGGGCCATGGGCTTCGCGGCGCTGGGACTGGTGACGTTCGCCCCGCTGCTGATCGTGGTCGCGGCGGCGGCCCCCATCCAGGAACGCGGCTTCGCCCTGTGGATCGTCGACGGCATGGGGCTGTCCGGGCGTGCCGCCGACGCCGTGCGGGACCTCTTCTCCGCACCCCGCAAGGTCCTGAGCACGATCAGTGTCCTGAGCGTGGTGCTGCTCGCGGTCTTCGGCGTGACGTTCGCGGGCAGTGTCCAGACCGGTTACGAGAAGGTCTGGGACCTGTCGGCCGGGCGCTGGCACACTGTATGGCGACGCGCGGTGTGGCTTGCCGCTCTGACGGCCTACCTTTTCGCCGAAGCGCAGAGCGGCGCCGTCCTAGGATCGGGAACCCTGCGCTCATACGCCCGGCTTGTTCTGTCCTTGCTGCTCGGCGTGCTTTTCTTCTGGTGGGGACAGCGCTTCCTGCTCGGCGGCCGGATCTCCTGGAGTGCCCTCCTGCCGGGCGCCATCGCCACGACGGTGGGCCTGGGCGGCCTGCGCTTCTTCTCCTACATGGTCTTCTCCCCGCTCATCGTGAGCAACGCCGTCTCGTACGGTGCGGTCGGCACCGTCCTGATCGTGACGTCCTGGCTCATCGGGGTCGGCTTCGTCGTCTTCGGCGGCGCCCTCGTCGGTCGCTACTGGTACCTCCACGAACCGCGCCACCTTCCGCATCCGCACAGCCGCCCCCGGAAGCACTGAGGCGCTGCCGCGGCCGGCGGCGCCAAGGGCCTGCCTCACCTGGGTTTCTGTGGGCTGTTCGGGTGTCCAGGAGGTCGGTCCTGATGCACCGTGGGGGTGTGCACCGGCTTGTCGGGCGCCATAGACCGGCCCGCTGAAAAATGCGGTGCTCCGTCTGCGTCCGCTTCTCTAGAATCGCCACACATCGCGCGCCGCACGACACCGCGGCGCGCGCGTCGTGACGAGTTGACGCATACCGATCGAGGGGAGCCCGGCCGTGTGTGACCGCACCGCTGTCGTCGTTCCCCGTTCCCTGTACGAGGTGATCCTCGTGTCCTCGTCCGTCCGGTGCCCGCTGCGCGGCCGGTACCGGATGCCCGTGACGCACGTCTGACGTCGAATCCCACGCGCCTGTGACGGAGGAACAGCCCCGTCCTCGCCATGCCCTCGTCGTCCCTCGCCCTCGCACGGGAATCGCGCTGCCCCGAAACAGCTCAGCTGAAAGGCCACGGGCCATGCGCAGCAACGTGAACAACCCTCTGACCGCCGTCCGGAACCTGGGCATCCTCGCCCACGTCGACGCCGGCAAGACCACCGTCACCGAGCGGTTCCTGTACGCCACCGGGACCACGCACAAGCGGGGCGAGGTCCACGACGGCACGACCGTCACCGACTTCGATCCGCAGGAGCGCGATCGCGGGATCACGATCTTCGCGGCTGCGGTGAGCTGCGCCTGGGACGGTCATCGGATCAACCTGATCGACACCCCGGGTCACGTCGACTTCGCCGACGAGGTGGAGCGCTCGCTCAGGGTGCTCGACGGCGCGATCGCCGTGTTCGACGCGGTCGCGGGCGTCGAGCCGCAGAGCGAGTCGGTGTGGCGGCAGGCCGACCGGCACGGCGTACCGCGCATCGCCTTCGTCAACAAGCTGGACCGCGCGGGTGCCGACCTCGACACGGCCGTCGAGTCGATCCGGCAGCGGCTCCATCCGGCGCCGCTGGTGGTGCAGTTGCCGATCGGTACGGAGGACGGGTTCGTCGGAGTGGTGGATCTGTTGCGTATGCGGGCGCTGGTCTGGGCGGACGGCGGCGACACGGCCGAGGAGGGGCCGGTGCCGGACGCCCTGCGGGACGAGGCGGAGCGACGCCGACGGCGGCTGGAGGAGGCGGTGGCGGAACTGCACCCGATGGCACTGGAGGAGTTCTGCGCCGAGTCCACGCTCTCCGCGCGGACGCTGGGCTCCGCGCTGCGCGACCTGACCCGCACGGGTGAGGGCGTGGTCGTGCTGTGCGGCTCGGCCTACCGCAACCGTGGCATCGAACCGCTGCTCGACGCGGTCGTGGCGTATCTGCCGTCGCCGCTGGACGTACCGCCCGTACTCGGTACGCACGACGGTACGGAGCAGGAGCGGGCCGCCGACGCGACTGTGCCGCTCGCGGCCCTGGCGTTCAAGGTGAGCGCCACGGCCACGGGACGGCTGACCTACCTGAGGCTGTACTCGGGAACGATCCGGAAGGGGGACACCGTGCTGGACGCGGGCACGCGGCGCACCGAGCGGATCGGCCGGATCCTGCGGGTCCGGGCCGACCGGCACGCCGAGCTGGACCGGGCGGTGGCCGGGGACATCGTCGCGGTGGTCGGGCTGAAGTCGGCCCGCGCGGGGACCACCCTGTGCGCGCCGACGGCGCCGCTGCTCCTCGAACCCCCGTCCGTCGCCGACCCGGTGGTGTCGGTGGCCGTCGAGGCACGCAGGAGCACCGACTCCGATCGGCTCGCGACGGCCCTCGCACGGCTGGCCGAGGAGGACCCCTCGCTGGTCGTACGGACCGACCCCGAGACCGGCCAGACCCTGCTGTCCGGCATGGGCGAACTGCATCTGGAGGTGGCGGTGGAGAAGATCCGGCAGAGCCATGGGCTCGAAGTCGCCGTCGGCAGGCCTCGCGTGGCCTATCGCGAGACGGTCGTCCGAGGGGTGTCCGGTCTGGTCTTCCGGCACGTCAAACAGGACGGCGGGGCGGGGCAGTTCGCCCATGTCGTGCTGGATGTGGCACCTCTGGAAGCAGAGGGCGACGGGGCCGCCACGGGGTTCACCTTCCACTCGATCGTCGTCGGCGGCCGGGTGCCGCAGGAGTACGTCCGCGCGGTCGAGGCCGGCTGCCGTGACGCCCTCGTCGAGGGGCCGCTCGGCGGTCACCCGGTGACCGGACTGAGCGTCACCCTGACCGACGGGGCGACCCACTCCAAGGACTCCTCGGAGATGGCGTTCCGCACGGCCGGGCGGTTCGCGCTCCGGGAGGCCATGCGGGTCGGGGTGATGGGCCTCCTCGAACCCGTCGTCGACGTCACCGTCACCGTGCCCGCGGATGCCGTGGGCGGGGTGCTCGGTGACCTCGCGGCGCGCCGGGGCCGGGTCTCGGACTCCGTGCCCCGGGCGGGCTCGGTGGTGATCACCGCGACCGTGCCCCTGGCGGAGTTGTTCGGGTACGCGACCCGCCTGCGCAGCCGTACGCAGGGCCGGGGGGTGTTTACGACCCGGCCTGCGGGCTTTGCCTGGGCGCCGGGGGCGGTGTCGGTGCGTTTGGGGGTGGGGGGGCGGGGGG
>NZ_JBHVDX010000163.1:0-23731 GCF_042802555.1 Streptomyces sp. NPDC057474
GTGCGTGCACTGCTGGTGTACCCGGCCGTCGCGGCTGTGGCCCTGGCGGGCGCGATGCTTGTCCCCTCGTGTGAAATGGACGACGGTTCACCACTCCGGAGACAGGCCGCCGCCCCGCCCGCCGCCGATCGCGTCGAGCAACTGGGGGTCAAGGTCCTCGAAACCCTGCCTCATGACCCCAAGGCCTACACCCAGGGCCTCGAGATGATGGGCCGCACGCTCTACGAGGGGACTGGCCTGGCCGGGCAGTCGTCGATCCGTCTGGGTCCGCCCGGTCGGCCTCCCACCGTCCGTGCCGACCTGCCGACACTGTTGTTCGGGGAGGGAATCACCGTTCTCGGGCCGACGCTGTGGCAGTTGACCTGGCGCAACCACGTCGCGATCGAACGCGACGCCAGGACACTGGCGGAGCTGCGCCGGGTCCCCTACGCGCAGGAGGGCTGGGGTGTGTGCCACCAGTCCAGGCGGGGGCGGCTGGTCACCAGCGACGGCTCCTCCCGGCTCACGTTCCGGGACCCGCGGACGCTGGCTGCAACGGGGGAGGTCGCCGTCACCCTCCACGACCGCCCGGTGCCACAACTCAACGAGCTGGAATGCGTGGGCGACAGCGTGTACGCCAATGTCTGGCCCTCCAACCGGATCGTGCGCGTCAACGCCGACACCGGCGCGGTGACCGCGGAGATCGACGCGTCAGGGCTGTTGACTTCGCGGCAGCAGCACACCGACGTTCTGAACGGCATCGCCGCCGTCCCCGGCACCGACGAGTTCCTGCTCACCGGCAAATGGTGGCCCAAGATGTTCCGGGTGGCCTTCGTCGCCAGGTGATCCAGCCCACGATCCCGTCGGCACGAGCGCGCAGATGGGCCGGGGACGATTCCAGGTCAGCGGGGGCCGGCATTGGCCACCCCTCATGCGACCGAGCCCGAGGCTCGAGATACCCAACCTCTGTGCTCAGCGCTCTTCTCACGCACACAAGAGAAGACCCAGGTCAGACACATCTGACCCGGGTTTCTCGAGGAGCCGCCTTCGGGGTTCGAAGCTGTTGTGCCTGATCAGACCACATGCGCGGCGCTCAACGCCGCTGCCTCGTACTGCACCGTCCCAAGACGTCCGGCCACCAGCCATCTGCCCATCGCCTTCGCGGTCGGCAGCAGCACGTCGGCGAGTTCGTCGTCGGTGACGGGGATGACCCGGTCCTTCGACCACTCGTACCCCCTTACCGATCTCCCCCGCCGTCGCCTCGCGGTCCCCCCACCTCGCACCCCTTGCGCACCCGCACCCGGCTCATGTCTTCCAGATGGACCTGGTGGAAGCGGATGCTGTGGTCCTCGGTTGCGGACGTGCCCAGCGTTCGCGCTTTCGTCAGGCGGCGGGCGTGCACGGCCGGGCGCTAAAGGGGAACGAGGGCGTCATACAACCGCAAGTCATGTCTTGTGTATCAAACAGGTGCCGTAGCCACAGCGGCCCGGCATGCACGACGAAACGACAACCCGCCACGCCGCCAAAGGAGTTCACGTGCGCAAGCGTTCACCGGCGGCCCGCCTGACCACGACCGCCGTCCTCGCCCTGGCCATCACCGGCGCGGGGTGTGCTGCCCGCCCACGCATTCGACAGCGCACCCGGCGATCCCGGGGACGCGGCTTATCGGCTGGACATCTCGGCCGACAGACTCACGACCGACTACGACGAGCGGACGGTCGATCTGACCGGTGTGTTGACCCGGGCCGACGGCACTCCCGTGGCCGTCGCACCGGTCGAGGTCGGGCAGTCCGTGCTCCACAACACTTGGAACCCATGGGGGGATCCCATCGATCCGACCGAGCGGGAGAGCCGGAGTCTGGGGACCGTACGGACCGACGACGAGGGGCGGTTCACGCTGTCCGGGGATCGGCGGACCGGTGGGAGGAGAAAGCGAGTCTCTTACTCAGTCCTCGTCATGAGGTGGAGTTCCACGCCTCCTACGATCCCACGGAGGACCCGACGGACCGCGACATGGTCTTCGCCCGTGCGGGGGTTGCCGGCAAGCCCGTCGCCAGCGGCATCACGTACAAGGTCAACAAGGCCAGGGTGCGTGGCGGGGACACGCTCATCGTCACCGGGAAGGTGACCTGGCCCGCCGGGCACGGGCCGGTCGCCGGTCCGCGGGTGTTCCTGCGGACGTACTTCGACGACGGCACCAGCCGACCGCCGCCCGTAGCGCGGCCGGCATCGAGGGGAGAAGGACGAAGCGAACGGACGCTGCCCGAGGTGTACGAAGACGCACCATGGCCGTGTCCGCCACGGCGACAAGATCGGCAATCACGACTGCCCACGTGCGGCGTCCCTCTGCAGGGTGTGACGTCCGTCCGCAGCCGCGGCCGGTATCTGTGCCCCATCGACGGGTACGTCGTCACCCTGGGCCAGACCCCCGTCCAGCTCGACCGTCCCATGCGTCTGATCCGGCAGCCCGGCGAGTGCGGACGCTGGCGGGTCACCGAACCGAGCCAGCTCGACGCGCAGCGCCTGGAGCACCTAGCCGGACGCGTCCTCGGGACCGGCTGTGTGGTCTCCGTCCACTACGGCCCCGACCGGGACCGGCCGACGGGCTGGGACGGACGAGCCGGCCTGCGCCTGGTCGATGCCGACGCCACGGGAGAACCGGCGGCTCGGCTGGTCAACAAGCGGCTGACGTACCGCCAGTGCGCGGCCTGCGCCAGTCGCATCCCCGACCTTCCCGAGCGCCACGTCCCGACCGAGTGGACACCGTGCCGGGCCTGGGCGACCACGGGGCGCAGCCAGTTTCGATAGTTCTGCCTCGCGTGCCGGAGCACTGCCCGCTTCCGTTGGATGGTCGGGGCCGGGGCTCGGCCCAGATGATCCCCGGGTGGCCCTACTCTTTGTTGCCGCGCTGGAGCCGGGTCGGACATCGTGGACTGCCAGGCTGGACGCGGTTCGGCTGTGTCCGTGGGACGGCGCGATAGCCGTTACCGCCGCCCAGGTCCGGGAGGTGTTCCAGCGGCTGTATATCGCAAGCCAGTCGCAGATCGGCGACCCGCCCGTCCTGGTCGTCGTCGATGTCGGCTATGACGTGACCCGCCTGGCTTTTCTGCTCGCGGACCTGCCCGTTGAGCTGCCGGGTCGGATGCGTTCGGACCACGTCCTGCACTTCGCGCCCCGCCGCAGCCGCCGGGCAAGCGGGTACGCAAGCCCAAGCGCGGGGCGGAGTTCGCGTTCGAGGCTGCGGCCACTCAGCTTGTCCCGTCCGTCACAACGGAGCGATACCACCCACTACGGGAAGGCCGTCGCCACTGCCTGGGACCGCCTGCACCCGCTGCTGGTCCGGCGCTCAGCCTGGGCCGGGAGTGTCTAAGCAATGGCGGATCTGCTGATCAGAAGATCGTGGGCCGCAAACGCAGCATCGCCGTCGATACCCTTGGCCTGCTGCTGGCTGTCATGGTCACCGCCGCCTCGCCCGCGACTACGAGACCCGGCCCGATCACTCCGAGAGCATGATCCGCCTCGCGATGATCTCCACTGTCGCCCGCCGAGCAACCGGTGAAACGACCATAACTTGGCATAACCCCTGAACCATAACGGTTCCAGATTGAACGCCCCTCAGAGGAGGTTAGTCCGATCTTTCTGAGTTCGTGATCACTCGTTCGTGGCACTGGTTGCCGTCCAGGCTCACCGGTGGGCATGTTCATGCTGAGGCTCGTTGCATGGAGCGAGAGTCGTATCCGAGTGACTTGGCGGATGAGCAATGGACGTTGATCGAGCCGATGATCACGGCGTGGAAGCGGGAGCGGGTCGCACGGTCGGCGATCGGCGATCCCGGGGGTTGCGATCTCCGGGACGTGGTGAACGCGATCTTCTACCAGAACCGGACGGGCTGTCAGTGGCGCTATCTGCCTCATGATCTGCCGGCCTGGTCGGCGGTGTTCTACTACTTCACGCTGTGGCGCGAGGACGGGCTCGACCAGCAGATCCAGGAACTGCTGCGCTGCCAGGTGCGGGAGAAGGCCCGCCGATTAGAGGACCCGTCCCTCGTGGTTATCGACACGCAGTCCGTGCGCGCGGCCGCGGGGGTCCTGAAGGCCACGACGGGGCTGGACGCGAACAAGAGGACTCCGGGCCGCAAGCGGGGACTGGCCGTCGACGTCCTGGGGCTGATCATCAGCGTCGTCGTGCTGGGCCGCCTCGGCGCACGACAACGCCGCCGGCAGAGCCCTGCTCGACCAGGCCGCCGAGCAGTGCGGGAACCGCCTGGAGAAGGCCCTGGTGGACCAGGGGTTCAAGGACGAGGTCGTCATCCGCGGCGCGATGCTCGACATCACCGTCGACGTCGTCCGCCGCAACCCCGCCGACCAGGGCAAGGGCTTCGTTCCGCAACCGAAGAGATGAGTGGTGGAGCAGGTCAACGGCACGTTGATGTTGCACCGGCGTCTGGCCCGCGAGTACGACCACCGGCCCGACAATGCCGCCTCGCGCATCTACTGGGCATCCACCGCGAACATGGCCCGCCGCCTCACCACGCCTGCACCAGCCTGGCGCGATGACTTCGTGGCGGCCGCGTGAACGTCATCGAACTCCTGCCAGATCTCCAGATCCGGCAGGACGCGGCCGCCACCCGGGCTGGCGAACTGCGCGAGCATATCGAGCACTTGAACGCTGCTCTGGCCGAGGCCGAGGCGCGTCTGGCGGAACTTGACACGACCCGGAAGGTCATTGCGGAACTCGCCCCGACCGGGACCGAATCCGAACCGCCTGAGTTGACCACCGCCTACCAGGTCATCCTGAACGCCTTCAACACCCACCCCGATCAGGCGTTCCGGGTCCGTGATCTACACGAACTCCTCGGCATGCCCACCGACGACCCGGGCATGAACGTCACCCGCAGCCGCCTTGGACGCCTCACCCGTCAAGGCTTCCTCACTCAACCTGGACGCGGCCTCTACCAGAGACGGACTTAACGCCGCTCTTCGCGGGCTGGAATCGGCACGGCCGCCGGCCGCCACTCTCGCCTGATCAACCCGAACACCCACGAGTCGGATACCTCACCGTTCACGACGCAGTCCTCCCGCAACGTCCCTTCACGCATGAATCCGATCTTCTCCAGGACCCGGGCACATGCCACGTTGCGCGTATCGGTCTCGGCCTGCACTCGATTCAGGTCCAGTGCGTCGAATGCCCACTGCAGCAAGGCGTGCGCGGCCTCCGTCGCGTAGCCGTGTCCCCACATCGCTTCGTCGAGGACGTAGCCCAACGACGCGCTGCGGTAGTCCGGGTTCCATCCGGTCAGACCGCACCAGCCGACGAAGGCCCCGTCAGAAGCACGGTCGATGGCCACCCGGGCCCCGGTGCCTTCGTCCGCCATCTTCCGGCACATGTTGATGAAGCGTTCGGCGCGGGCCCGTTCGTTCCACGGCGGAGAGTCCCAGTAGCGCATCACGTAGGTGCTGCTGTGCAGGGCGAAGAGCAGGTCCGCGTCGGCGTCGGTGAAGGGGCGCAGTCGCAGGCGAGCGGTGTGCAGTATGGGGGTGGCCAAAGTCATGCGCACCATCTGGTGCCCTCATGGGGCGGGCAGAACACCGAATATCCGATCCCGGTTGGATCCTCACGACCAAGGCTCCGCCTACCAGCAGATCGTGCACGGCACGACTACTCGGCCTGCCCACCGACGACCCAGACATGAACGTCACCCACAGCCGCCTCGCCCGCCAAGGCTTCCTCACCCAACCCGGACGAGGTCACTACTAGAAACGGACTTAACTCCCTCTTAGTGGGCGGTTCATGACTCTTTGAGTGGATCTGCTGTCGCCTGATGGTGTGGTGGCGGGGCGGAATTTGCCGGTCCGCGGTTGTTGATCTGGTGATGTGATCGGGTGAGTGAACGCAAGCCGTATCCGAGTGACTTATCGGACGAGCAGTGGTCGTTGATCGAGCCGGTGATCACCGCATGGAAGGGCCGGCACCGCTCGGTCAGCGGCCACCAGGGCGCGTACGACATGCGGGAGATCGGGAACGCGATCCTCTACCAGGGGCGGACCGGCTGTCAGTGGGCCTATCTTCCGCACGACCTGCCGCAGAAGAGCGCGACCTACTACTACTTCGCCGCCTGGCGGGACGACGGAACCGACCAGGTCATCCATGAACTCCTGCGCTGCCAGGTCCGTGAACGCGCCCGCCGATTAGAGGACCCGACCCTGGCGGTCCTAGACACCCAGAGTGTCCCCGGCAACTTCGCCAGGAAGCAATAGCCGACAGAACCTCCACCAGCGGCCTTGCTCCCACCTCAGCCAGAAACAGACATCACCTTACGAACCGCCCACTTAGACCGAGGCGTTGCCGACATAGGAGAGTTCGACCGTTTCGTCCACCGCCGAGCCGTCACCTGCCGACAGGTCCGGGGCGCTCCAGCTCCGAGCGCGCGCGCCGTCAAGAGAACTGGTCGACAGGGGCGTCGGCCCGGACAGCACCAGGGAGTAGGCGCGGGCCAGTGCTTCCAGAGCGCTGGCGCTCTGCCTCGACGGAATGTCGTAGTCGGTGGCCAGTCCCACGAGGCCGTCGGAGACCTCCGAAGGCATACAGAAAGAGAGCCCCGGCGGCTGCCGGGGCTTCAGTCTGAGCCAGCACTGCGGACTCAGGCCGGGCCGCCTGCCGTGCGGAGCTTCGGCTCACGGTCCGTCGCTGTCGGCCACCGCCGCGGGCTCGTCGGACAGTTCCTCCAAAAGCGCGGCTGGCCGCCGCACCACGAGGTGCTGGACCTCGTACGACATCTCCTTGACGTGGGGAGCCGGTGGCGGGTGGTAGCGGCCCGCGGACACTGACAGGTTGACGATGAGGTAGGCGTGCCAGGCACGTCCGACGCCTTGGCGGTCGGCGAACACCCGGCTGCCGTTCACCCACCAGATCACGGACCTCGGGCCGAACTCGACGCGCAGGTCGACCCACGCGCCCGGGCGGATAGCAGGGTTGCGGTAGTAGAAGTTGCCGCCGCGGACGTGGTTGGTCAGCTCCAGGAGGTCGGGGTTGTCGGGGTGGTACTCGAAGACGTCGATCTCCTGGTCGCCGTCCCGCCAGGTCCAGATGGCCGGCCAGGCCCCGGCCTCGTACGGCAATCTGACCTGTGCCTCGAGCACATCCCCTGCGCGGACGGTGAAGGCCTCCTCACTCCCCTCCGTGGTGAGCAAACCCGTGTCCCACCGGCCGTCCTTGCGGAGGGTGGCACGGAAGGTGCCCGAGCGGCTGCAGGCGGGGTCCGCCGTCAGGTGATCCAGTTTGTTGTCGCCGGGGTTGACCGGTCCGCCGTTCGGATATGCCCACGAACGACCTGCCACCCATTGACGGGTAGACGTGAAGTCCGCCGTGAAGACAACCTCAGGTCCAGACGCAATCCTCTCTGCCGACGGTGTCCCTTCGAATGCAGGATTCTCCATGCGCAGATGCTGCTCCATATGTGACTTTGGCATGCAAATGCTGGTGAATCTACGGAAAGGACAACTCGGACGGGCGAATCCGCCTTGACAAAGCCCGGATTTGCGTTCACTCAGGCGATTCCGCCGTTGGCGTAGAGAATCTGCCCGGTAACCCAGCACCCGGGGCCGGCAAGGAACGCCGCAGTCGGCGATGTCCTCAGGGGTGCCGAGCCGCCTCAGCGAACAGGGCCTCATCAGTTTCGACCGGCCCCGCTCACTCCAGTCGGCCAACCGCGTTTACGGGTTTCTGCCCCGGTGGCAGCGGCGTCAGTAAGGCCGGGACGAGACGGCACCGGCGAACGGGACCGGCAGAGGAAGACAAGGACGACCTGCTCACCGACGCCACGATCTACTGGGTGAACAACTCCATCGCCACGTCGATGCGTTACTACGCCAATGCCAACCGCTACCCCTGGGCCCCCGGCCCACGACCGTACCCCGGTCGTGCAGACCCCGGTCGTCCTCACCTTCGTCACGTACGAGAACCCGCCCCGGCATCCACACCGCCAACGAGCGGCGGGGGCGTGCGCGTCGGCCGACCGGCCCGCACCGCCCGCCACACCATCTGCCTGAGCCGGCCTCCCTGCGGGACCCCGCTCGCCGCCACCCTCCTGGGAGCACTGTCATGCCACCGCCACGCCCGTTGCGTCAGCGGGCCTCACCATCAGCGCCGTGCTGCTCCTGCTCACCGCTCTGGCGGCCAAGGCCCCTCCCGTCCGCCGCGCCCGCCACGAGGCCTCGTTCATCCTGGGTCGGTGAAGTCCTGGGATTCATTTACTGTGTCTCCGTACGCGATCGGTCGGCAGTGTCCGCCGGGTTGCGGGGGCGGGGCACGGCGGCAGCCGGCCCCAGGTCGAGGCGCTTGTCCATGTCCAGGCGGAAGCCGTACGGGTTGACATTGGACCAGAACAGCGCGGTCAGGCCGCGCCGGTCCTCCTCGCTCAGACGCTATGCCCAGGCCTGTTCGGCCAGGACTTGCTGAACGCCCGCAGATGTTCCCAACTTGCCGAACCTGCCGATGACTTCCGGCGGAGTCCCGGCGCGAGGGCATGCCGCTTGAGCAAGATGGTCATGTTGGGCGTGACTGCGCGTGCCATTTCGGGGAGGGGACTGGATGTTTATAGGAGTAGCTGTCCTATGCGACACCGATGACTGCCTTGCCGTCCACCTGGCGGTGGAGACCGGCGACGACGAAGACGCACGCTTCGCCTCCGAGGTCTCACAGATGGCGCGCTACGCCGCCCAAGGCGACGGCTGGGTGGTCAGCTCCGGCTTCCGCCAGCCGGTGATGACCTGCCCGGGCTGCGCGGACGGCCGGGGACCTGTCCTCGAACGCGGGCAGTGCCGAGGTGCATGGGCCGCTTCGACTCGGCGTCCAAGCGCGTGTACTGCCTGCACCAGGCAGAGCCGTCACAGGCTGAGGAAGGCTGAGCGCGCCCACCGGAGAACGGTTGGCGCGGGCGTGACGCGGATGTCGCGGCGTCGTTGAACAGCGTGACTCCATAACGCCGGGCCCGGGGGATGGCTCATCTCCCCGGGGCCCGTCGTGTGTCCGGGCCGGGTCAGCTCTCCCCGGCCGCGGTGGAGGTGACCCACGCGGCGGCTTCGACGTCGGTCAGGAGCAGCACCTGCGCCTGGTGGACGGTGAAACCCTGCACGACGTGGACACGCCCGGGGTGCGTGCTGCCCTCGGCGCGGGGCCGACCTGCGGGGCGAGCCGGTTCCAGGTGCTGGTGGGAACTCGCCCCAGGACCACGGCGTGGAACTGCTCGTGCCCTCCCGGACCGAGGGCGCTGGCGGTGGGGTAGCCGTCGAAGAGGACGTGGATGCGGGCCTGGCGGCCGGCGAAGAGGAACTCGTTGAGGGCGTCGAAGGCCGGGGACGTCTTCGGGGCGTCCTTCTCCCCGGCCGTGTCCCAGTAGCGGGCCAGCTTCCGCAGGGTGTGGTCGGCTTCCTCGAACACCGCCGTCAGGCGCGGCAGGTCGTCGGTGTCGCCGTGTTGGTTGGCGTGGTCGATACGGCGCTGAAGTTCGGCCCGGAGTCCGACCAGAGCGTCGTGGATGTCGGCTATGCCGGCGATGTCGGCGCGGTGCGTCACCGTCGGCAGGCCCTTCGCCCACCGGTGGGAGACCCGCGCGGTGTCGAGGACCAGGGCGTGGGCGCGGCGGTGATGGTGCGCAGGATGGTCGTGCTGCCGCCGCCGGTGCCGGTGCAGACCAGGACGTGGGGCGCGGCGTCGATGTCTACGGCCATCGCCCGTCCGTTGGTGCTGATGCCGATGAGCGCCGCCGACGCGGGCAGCGCCTGAAGCTGCTCGCGGAGACCGGGGTCGGTGAGGCGCAGCAGCTTCGGGAGCGCGGTCGTGCTCGTCATGATGCGGTTTTCCATTTCTGCGCTGTGCCTGGTGAACCGGGTGTTCTGCAGGGCGAGGGGATCGTGTCGGCCAGAGCGGACAGGGCCGGGTCGCGGATGTCGGCGGCCCGGGCCGGGTCAGTCCAGTTCGGTGGTGCCGGAAGCGGCGCGGGGCCGGTTGCGTGCCCAGCGCTTCAGATCGCCGACGCGGTAGAGGAGCTCGGCACCGCGCTTGCCCGCCGGGCCCGGGAAGGACGGATCGTTGGCGCGGGCGCTGCGCAGCGCAGCGAGGGTGATGTCTGGCAGGTGGTTCTGTTTGCTGACCCTCCGGTCGCTCCGCCTGGTCCTCGCCCACCACGACCTGGCGGGCGAGGACCGGACAGGCCGACCGGCCGCCAAGGCACCCACCCTGCGCCCCGCCGATGCACCGACATCGGCGGGGTGTGCTGCCGGAGTGCCCCGCCGACCATGAGCGCCCTCTATGACCCGCGTCCACGCCATCGTGGGGTTTAGGGAGATTTCTTACCTTTTCACTGATCGGTACCGTGACGATGGCCACCGAGAGGACTCCACTTCTCCGGAGTCTCCGGGACGGAAGGACATACACATGCGAGGCAAGCAGGCGATCGGCGCGGGCGTTCTGGCCCTGGCCCTGGCCCTGGCATCCGGAGCCGGCTGGGCCGCCCAAGCCACCTCCAGCGGTACCGCTGCCAGCCAGGCTGCTGCGGCCAAGGCACCGGTGCGGGCCGCGGCCGTGGACGGCTACCAAATCGTCCAGCTTCCCAACGCCAACGTGCCCAACTTCCAGCGCCGGACCCTCTACTGCCCGGCGGGCAAGAAGGTCATCGGCGGCGGCGCCGAGGCCCGGGGCAACGGCGCGGTGCTGGTCGGCAGCTTCCCCACCCCCGACGGCACCGGCTGGATCGCACTCGGTCGACAGGACGGCTACTCCACCGTCGGCATCAGCGTGTACGCGATCTGCGCCAACCCCTGATAAGGCAGTCCCGACATGGTGGTGGTTGCTGTCGGGGCGGAGGCAACCACCACACCGCGTGATCCCTCCCAGTCATGGGCCGAGGCGGTCGGCGAGTTCGGCACGGTGCGGGTCGGCGGCCGGAGATCACGGAGATCGCGTTCCAGGGCCAGTGCCAACTCACACCACCTCGCCTTCATCCAGGATGAGAAACCTCGGTGCACACGAGGCCCGCTCACCCTGGATGAGCTGGGGTCAGAAGGGGGTCAGACCACCCGAAGGAGTGAACAGGTCCTGGTCCAGGCACGGAACGAGCAGGAGGAACCGGGCGCGGAATTCAGAACTCAAGGAGTGTTACTCATCCATGCTTCAGCGCGGTGCCGACACCACTGGGCATCGCACTGCACCCGTCCCGGCACCCCAAGGAACAACGGCGCGCCCGGTCGCAGATCGTGGCCGTGCTCGAAGCCGCAGGGGCACCCCCACACGTCCGCTACCCCGTCACCGAGGGCGGACCGCTGCCCATCGACATGGACGTCATACGCCAGGCCGTCGCGGAACTACGCGCCCAGCGCGAAGACAACCCCAGCCTGCAACGGCACGTGGAACAGACCCGGGCGCGGGGTCATCGGCGGTATCAGTGAAATCAGGTGATCCCGGCAGTTCGAGTCGTCCCGTCGGACAGCTCGGACCGGGTCTGGAGTACGGCGAGGGCGGCTCGTGAAGTGACGCCGGTCTTGCGGTAGATGCGGCCGAGATGAGACTCGACCGTGCGGGGGCTGAGGTAGAGCCGGGCGGCTATGGCGGGGGTGGTCAGGCCTTCGGCGACCAGGGTGGCGATCTCACGTTCGCGAAGGGTCAGGGACACAGACACAGCGGCGGGCCCGTCGTCGGCCGTCGACGGGCCGAACACGGTGGGACGGAACGCGTCCGCCAGCCCGGTCAGTAGACGGGAACCGCCGGTCTCGGCGAGGCGTCGGGCGCGGGTCCACATGGAGCGGGCGCGGTCCGGGTGGCCGGCGGCCGCGGTCAGGGGGGCGCCGAGCAGCAGGCTGAACGCCTCCCACCGGACCGCTCCCCCGCGGGCCGCCTCCTCCGCGGCCTCCTCGAACAACTTCGCCGCCGCTGCCGTGTCGCCTTCGCCGCGCACGACGTGGGCCGCGCTGCGCAGCGCCGAGGCCCACTGCGACGGCAAGTCCAGCTGCTCCGCCTCCTTACGGGCCCGCTCGGCCCAGGTCCTGGCATGGTCCGTGTCGCCCGTGGCGACGGCGGAGTTGACGAGGATCTCCAGGAAGAGCGGGCGCATGGACGGCTGGAGCGCGTTCAGGTTGTCGCCTCCCGCGTGGAGGAGGGCGGTCCGGGCGCGTTGGGGGTCGCCGGCGTGGATCGCCGCGTAGCCGAGCATGCACCAGGCGATGGAGGCCCACCAGTGGGTGCCCTGACCGGCAGCCGCGACCGCTTCTTCGGCCACCGCCATTGGGGTCCGGTCGTCGTGCGGAAGTGCGTAGACCAGGGCATGCGCCTTGCTGCCCAGGACGAAGGCCAGCAGCTCGTCGCTGCCGATGCCGCGGGCGATGGTCTCGGCCTCGTCCGCGAATTCCACGGCCGAGTCGAGCCGGAGGGTCTGGGTGTGGACATGCGCCTTGCACAGCAGCAGGTGCGGCAGGACGTAAAGCCGGCCGCCGCGCCGGGCGATGGCCAGGCCCCGGTCCGCGTGCCGTTCGGCATCGGCGTACCGCTCCAGGAACACCTCCGCCCAGCTCAGCCGGAACAGCGGCTCGCACAGGTCCGCGAGGTCGTGATCGGTCAGCGCGTCGACCAGCCCAGCTGCCCGGTCGGTGGCCTCCCGGGCGGCGGACATCTCACCTTCGTACGCCTCGCCGAGGGCCGAGATCGCGAGCGCGCCCGCCTCCGCGACCTCGTCGCCCAGCGACCGGGCCAGGTCGAGGGTGCGGGCCACGTCGGCACGCACCTGCGGGTAGCCGGTGGCATGCGGCGCGGACGAACCCAGCTCCAGGCCGAGTTCGACGGCATCGGCGGGCGGCGGTCCCGGCGTACGGGAGAGCTCACGGCGGAGCAGCGCGACCGCCTCGGCGTAACGCCCGAGGTGACGCTCCATCACGGCGCTCAGCGTCACGGCGGAAGCCCGCACGCCCGTCGCCCCGGCCTCGTCCGGTGGCGACATGGCGATGACCTCGTGCAGCAGGTCCCGGCTCTCCCGCAGTCCTCCGCACACGCCCAGGGCGCGGGCCCGTCGGAGCATCAGATCGCGGCGCATCGCGGTGTGTTGTGGCTCGTCGGGCAGGTTCGCGAGGGCGACGCCCAGCCAGTGGACGCTGCTCGCGGGCGCGGTGGCGGCGGCCCGCTCGGCCGCCTCGGACAGTACGGCGACGGCCTGCGGGTCCCAGCCGGTCAGCGACCGCTCGACGTGGTGGGCGCGCTCGGTGGCGGGAGCACCGGCGCCGGCCAGCCCGGCCGCGGCGAGGCGGTGCATCCGGACCCGCGAACCGGGATCGGTGCTGTCGTGCACCAGCGCCCGCAGCACCGGATGGCGCAGCCGCCACCGCCCGCCGGGGCCCGGACGCAGCAGATCACGGCCCGCCAGCGCCTCCAGGTCCGCGTCGACCCCGGCCTCGTCCCGGCCGGTCACCACAGCCAGCAGCGCGACGGTGCCATGGTCGCCCAGGACGGCCACCGCCTCGGCGGTACGACGCTGCGCGGCGGTCAGCGGCGTCAGTTCGTCCAGCAGGAGGGAGCCGAGCCCGGCGGAATGCGGTGACACGTCGTGCCCTCGGGCCTGCCCGCCCCGTCCGGCCTGCAGGAGGGCGAGGAAGTACAGCGGGTTGCCGTCGCTGGCGGCGTACAGCTCCACGGCCCGGCCGGGCGGCAGACCGGGGGCCAGTTGGGGGGCCAGGACCTCGACGCACGCGCGCTCGGTGAGCGGTCCGAGGTCCAGCCGGAGCACCGTGCCCATGTCGATGCCCCGGGTGAGCGCGGCGGCGAGGGATGGGGTGGTCTGGCGGTCGCGGCGGGCCACGACGATCATGACGGGGGCGTGCGGGGGATGGCGGACGAGGTGGTCGAGGAGCTCCAGGGACGCCGGGTCCGCCCAGTGCAGGTCGTCCAGCGCCACCACGAGCCCGCGGCCGGGCCCTGAGCCGGCCCCGGCGATCCGCACGAGCAGCTTCGCGACGGACCGGTGCAGCCCGAACCGGTCACCGCGCCCATCCCCGACACCCGGCTCCCTCAGCCCCATGTCGTGGTCGTGGCCACGGGGGTGGTCGGCGAGGGCATCGCTGAACGGCCGGTACGGAATGTGCTGTTCGTACTCGGTGGCCCGGCCGCGCAGCACCGTCATCCCCCGGCCCCGCGCCCGGCGGCAGAACTCGGCCATGAGGCGGCTCTTCCCGATCCCCGCCGCCCCGGCGAGGTCCACGACGGCCGACTCGCCGCCCCCGCCGAGCGTCCGGTCGAGCACCGCGTCCAACCGCTCCAGCTCGGCCGTTCGGCTCACCAGCGGAGTCACATCCCCACCTCATCTCCCCCGGGCGCGTGGCCGTTGGGGACTTTACATATGCCGATCTTATGTATGCAATTACACGATTACGTGACTTCACGGATGCCTCGCGCCATGGCATCGGGCAGTGTGCGCAGGCGGAGCCGAGCCGTCTGCAGCTGGCATGCGCCAGGAAGGGTGATCCCATCGCTACCACGGACTCCAGCAGCCATCTGACACCGCTGAGCCGCGAGGACCCCCGAGAGGTGGCCGGCAACACCACGGCGAAGGCAGGCACCGGTGGGACCGTTCCCAGCCCGCTCGTCTTCCAGCAGTGCGTGAAGTTCCAGGCCGCCCTGGCCGGATGATCGAATGACCGGACCGGATGACCGGATGACCGATGAACGGCAACAGTTCAGGCGCCCCCGCGGCTCCGCCTGGGGCGCCAGTGGCCGGCGCGGTAGAAGTCCGGGGTGCGCAGGTCCAGGAAGCAGCCCGGCGGCTCAGGCGCGGTGAGTGAGCGGGTCATGGCGTCCAGCCAGGCTGCGAACGAGGGGAAGTCCGGTGCTGAGTCGTCCGGGTCCTCCCAGTCACCGTTGTCGACGAGGCGTGCGCGCGGCTCGTCCTGCTCGCGGAGGTAGACCGGGTATTCGCCGTCCACGCCCGGCTGGGTTATGTCGAAGCACCAGATCGCTTCCGCGCCGGAGTCGGCGAAGCCGACCAGGTGGTTGGTGGACAGGCAGCGACCGTCGCCGCGGTCCATGTGCTCCGGCATGTGCACGGTATTCGAGTTCAGTTCGACCATGTCCTCGTCCCCGACGAGGACGATGTCATGGCCGAACTCGCCTCGACAGGTGAAGGTGTTGTGCTCGGCGAGGAAGGACCGGTAGCTGGGTGGTGCCGTCCAGTGGATGGTGCCGAAGTGCGGCTTCAGCCCCGTTTCCCGGCGGTGTACGGACTCGGCCGAGGCGGGCCCCGACGCCGTGATCGTGACTGTTCCGGCCTCGGCGGCGTGGCGAAGGACTGCCAGGCTCTCGTGTGTCAACGGTGCGGTCCTCGATCCAGTGATTCCACGGCACGGTGTGCGGCAGGCGGCCGAGGTGGGGCTGACGGGGAGAGCCACCGCACGGACGGCCCCGGCGTTCCATGTCGGCGCAGTGGCCGAAGGGCGCCGGGTCGGCGATGCGTGCCCCCGATCGCGGGGGCCGCCATCGACACGCGAACCGAGCGGGCCCGGCGCCGTGATCCGGGTCAGTCGCGGAAGTGCGAAGCCTCCCTGCGCCGGCGGTCCACCTCGACGGCGAAGACGTCCGGTCGGCTGTAGTGACCGGTCGGGTCGAAGTTCTGACGCTCCTCCCGGACTCGGGCAAAATCCAGATCGGCGATGACCAGACGCTCCTCGTCCACGACCGGCTCGACGAGCCAGGTGCCGTCCGGCGCCGCCACGGCGGAACCACCGCGGCAGTAGTCGGTCACGCCGGCCTGCTCCAGCTCGGCGCGCAGCGGGAAGTCGGTGGGGACGTCGGACAGGGAGAGCAGCCCGTTGGCCGCGAGGTGGAACATCCTCCCCTCGCGGGCGATGAAGCATGTGCTGTTGTCGGCGGTGTTGTGGGGGTTGCCGGGCCAGACGCTGATGTGCAGTTCCTCGCCCTGCGCGTACAGGGCGTGGCGGGCCTGCGGCATCCAGTTCTCCCAGCAGTTCAGGCCTCCCACCCGGGCGGGGCCCACTTGGTGCACGCGCAGTCCGTTGCCGTCCCCGATGCCCCAGACCAGCCGTTCCTCGTGGGTCGGCATGAGCTTGCGGTGAGCGCTGACGATGCCCGCGCCGGGGTCGATGGCGACCAGTGTGCAGAACACGGTCCCTCGGGCGGTACCCACTCCCCGCTCCGTCGTGCCGAGGTACACGAAGATGCCCAGGTCCCGTGCGGCTTCGGCGATCTGGGCGAGTTCCGGGCCGTCGAGCTCCACCGAAGCCTGCAGGTACGCCGCGTAGGCGCGCTTCTGTGCGGCGTCGTTGAAGCGGGCGCCGCCGGTGTGCTCCAGCCAGGAGGGGTAGCCGGACAGGAAGGTCTCGGGGAAGGCGATCAGCTGGACGCCCTGTGCCGCCGCGTTCTCGAGCCAGGCGAGGACCTTCTTGGTCGTCGCTGACGGATCGAGCCAGTGCGGCCGGGCCTGTGCGGCAGCAACACGCATGTCGTTGTCTCCTGTGTCGTGTTCGAGTTGCGAGATGAGCGGTCGGCGGGAGCAGTCGGCGGTGGGCGGACCGGACAGCGGCCCGGGCCCGGCAGCGACGCTGGCTACACTGCGAAGAGCTGCGAGCTGTCGGCAAACGCCTTGAACTCCAGGGCGTTACCCGAAGGGTCCTTGAGGAACATGGTCCACTGCTCGCCGGGCTGCCCCTCGAAGCGCAGATAGGGCTTGATGACAAACGTGGTGTCCGCCGCGCGGAGGCGTTCGGCGAGTGAGTGGAAGTCGGGGACGGACAGGACGAGGCCGAAGTGCGGGACGGGTACGTCGTGGCCGTCGACCGGATTGTGGACCGGCTCATTGCGCGGCGCCAGGTGCGTCACGAGCTGATGGCCGCGGAAGTTCCAGTCGATCCACGTGTCGGAACTGCGGCCCTGGCTGCAGTCCAAGGTCTCGCCGTAGAAGCGGCGAGCGACCGCCAGGTCGTCGACGGGCACAGCCAGGTGGAACGGCGGTACCGGTATTTCATGCATGGTCATGATTGCTCCCTGTCCTTCAGGAACGTAGCAGTACTACCGACGACGAATGACCGAATGTTAACATCACTACATCGAGAGGCAAGGGGAGCGAAGTGAGCAACCAGGGTGGCATCGCGCCGGCCCGCCGACGCGGCATGGCGAACGAGGTCGCAGACCGGATCCGGGACGCGATCTTCTCCGGCGTCTACGCGCCCGGGGCTCAGCTGCGCGAAGTCGAGCTGGCCACAGCCCTCCAGGTCAGCCGCGGTCCGGTGCGCGAGGCACTGCTCAGGCTGGAGCGCGAAGGCCTCGTCCAGAGCGAATGGCACCGCGGGACCACCGTGACCGCCCTGTCCGCACAGGACGCCGAGGAGCTGAACAGCCTCCGCGGCGCCTTGGAGCAGTTGGCCGTCGAGCGCCTCGTGGAGCATGCCACGGAGGAGGACCTGGCGGCCGTCCGGAGAGCCGTGGACCGGATGGGCCGTGCCGAGGACAAGCATGCGATTGTGCGGCTGGACCTGGAGTTCCACGACGCTGTCTACGCCGCAGCCCACCACGGCCGCCTGGAAGGGGCATGGCAGGCGATCCGCTCCCAGGTGCACCTGTTTCTGCTGATGCGCATGGGCCTGAGCGCGAACGACTACGCCCAGCACATCGAGACCGAACACCGGGAACTGGCCGACGTCCTGGAGGCGCGCGACACCGAGCGCGCGCTCCGGCTCTTCGCGGAACACCGGAGCCACGCCTTCGACCTTCTCAAGGCGGCGGACGCGAAGGAGTAGCCCTCGTCGCCCCAGCGATCAACAACTGCTTCCCCGCCCAACTGGTCCTACAGAGGGTTGTTGCCGTCCATGTTGAGCGCGTGACCAGGCCTGAAGAACCGCTTGGCGAAGAAGTGACCGTGTTCGGCCGCCATACGGAACCAGGGTTCCGACGCCTGGATGCCGTCGCGGTGCTCAACCAGGCGGCCCATTTCCCACATCGACTCCACATCACCGGCGTCGACGCCGGTGCGCAGAAGGCGCTCTGCTTCGGCAAAGTCGTCCTGGATCTTCGCGATCATCGCCAGGCCGCGCAGGGCTCGCATGTCCCCCGCCTCGGCGGAAGCCTTCAAGCGCTCCGGGGTTCCGTACCGCCTGCGGAGCACGGCCCGGCGTATGAGCAACAGAATGCCGATCCCCCACAGCACCAGGCTCAGATCGGTGAGCCAACCTGTGTCGGACACCCCACCGACAATGCTCAGCACCGCAGCGACGATCACAAAGAGATCAGCCACACCGATCCCCCTCCATTTCCCCAAGATTCAAAGTACGCAGAACAGAAGCGCTTCAATCCGAGCGCTGCGGAACATCCGGCCCCAGTTCTCTTGAACTTCACGGTGACGCGCTCCGTGCCGTCGGCGCCGAGCAGCCGCCACCGTCCCGCCGGCCGGCCCTTGATGCCGACCCGGACCGCACCCTCGGCGATGACGGCGCCGGAGGAGTCCAGGCCGCGCCACCGCTCGACCGGCCAGCCATCTTGGTCCGATGCCGCTCCGGCCCCGCCGCACAGGAAGGGCCCCGACCGCCTCAGCAAGCGGCTCGCGTCACCTTCATGCCCGCTCAACGGGGCGTCGAGCCACCTGCCACCGTCCTGTGGCGGCCCCCCGGAACACGTCGTCCACCGTGAGCGGCCCAGGGGCCGGTACGGGATGCAGCCACCCGTGCAGCACCCTCGCGAGGTCGCCGCCGAACTCGCGCACCATCATCTGCTCGCCCGCGTCGCCGACCTCCCAGTACTGGGACAACGTCACCCGGGTCGTACAGCGCCCGCCGATCTGGAGGTCTGCCTCCTCGGACCGGACCAGAAGGAGCTCGGCGTCGAGGTCTCCGGTCACCAGGTGGTCCGTGTGAGCGTCCAGCGCGCGAACCCGTTCGTTGCCCACGACCACCAGGGCCGACTCGGCCGATGAGCCGTCGACAAGCCCGCCGTGCAGCGTCAGGTCACCGAGCACCACGACCGTGCCGTTGAGTTGGGCATGCCCCTCGATCTCGAGCGGCCCCCGGAACACCACGATCTCGTCGTACCCGGTGCCCAGCACGATGTCGTCGCCGCTGCGGGACGTGAGATCCGGGAACTGGGCCAACGGGGCGCCCGTGCGGTGCATCGCCCACGCGAGCAGGAATTCACCGTCGGGAGGGCACCGCCCTTCGGGCATGCGGATGCGCTCGAACCGGGAACGCGCCAGCGCCTGCTCGAGCACTTCCGTCCATGTGTCGAGGTGTGCCGCCTCCTTGACACGGTCCTTCGGTGTGGCAGGCGGGCCGCCCCAGTGGTCGACCAGATGGCCGCCCGGCATCGTCGTCCGCAACTCATGTAATGCGGAGGCCAGTTCGTGTCGCAGAGGGCGCATGTGGGTGAGCCTTTCAACGTATTCGCGCGGCAGGCACACGGCCTGCGGACAGGTACTCGACCGGGAAGGGGACGCCAGGGTGGCTCCGAGCTCTGCCGTCCCACCCAGCCCAGTCAGGCCTCGCCGCCGTCGGCGGTGACGGCCGGGATCGCGCACAGGGCGCGTAGTGCGTCGGCGTCGCAGGGCAGGCCGTTGTAGCGGAGCACCTCGTTCATGTTGACGTTGACGAAGTCCCAGCCGGCCACGCGGTCGGCGATGACCTGCACGACAGTGCGCTGGTCGTCGGTCAGGGGCTCGCCGTCGGAGTACGCGGCGGTGGGGAACACGATGTCGAGCAGTGCCCGGGCGACCTGGGGCGAACCGAAGGTGCTGGCCTTGTCGAGTGCGGTGCACATCTGTGTGAGGCTGTCGCGGGAGTGCTCGGGCGGCAGCAGGGAGAAGGCGCCGATCGCATCGGTCGGCGCGCTGCCCTCGGCGAGGAAGAACGCCCCGAACTCGTCCAGTTCGGACGGGTCAGTGAGCGCTGCGGCCAGGAGTGGCAGAGCCGGTGTGGCGGGGGTGGCGGCGGTACGTACCCAGGTGAGCGCGGCGCAGAAGCACAGCAACGGGTCCTCGTCTGTGAGGAAGGGTTCCAGCAGCTCACGGGTCGCCTCGCCCGGCGCAAGCGCCAAGCACAGCAGGAGATCCGCGAGGATGCGGTGGTCGCGTTCCCCGTCCCGTTGTGTCTCAACGGCCAGGCAGGCGCGCAGCGCCGCTGCGGCGTCCTGGCCAGGGGCGGCTGCCAGCAGGTGGACGGCGATCTGCCGGGTCTTGCGGGATATGCCAGGCCCGTCGGCGGCCAGCCTGGCCCACGTCGGCGTCGCCGCGGCGAGATGGGTGTAGATCTCGTGGTAGGCGCCTTCGACGTCGTGCTCGGTGAAGTGCTCGGCGGGCTTTCCGGCGTCGGTGGGGGTGGTGTCGTAGAGGTGTTTGAGCCGCTCAGTTGCGCCGAGGCTGCCGTCTCGGGTGGCGACCTGGAGGATGAACTCCAGCAGCGCTTCGGGCACCTCGTCGGCGGGCATGGTCCCGACCAGCGTGATCATGAATCGCAGCGTCGGTCCGGCGACGCCGGAGACGGTGTGCTGGTGCAGTACCTCGTCCCACATCTCGCCCAGGGCGTGCTCGGAGGCGAGCGGGTCAGGCACGGCCAGTCCCTTGAGCAGGAACGGGAAGTGTTTCGCGTCGCGGCCGAAGAACGTCTCGTACGTGCCCCACTTCACCTCGTCCACGCCCGTCAGCCCCTCAGGCATCGACATGGTCCGCCAGGCGTGGACAGCTGCGGCGAACTGGCCGAGATCGCCTCGGCGGCGCACGTCCAGCTTCTTGAACTTCACGGTGGCGCGCTGCGTGCCATCGGCATCGAGCAGCCGCCACCGCCCCACCGGCCCACCCTTGATACCCGGCCGGACCGCGCCCTCGGCGATGACGGCGCCGGAGGCGTCCAGGCCGCGCCACCACTCGACCGGCTCGCCCTTCACCAGGGCCTCGGTCGGCCCGACATCGGCGGTCCGGGTCCCGTCCTCGGTGAACCACGCCTCGGCCACCAGGGCGCCGTCACGCTCGATCCGTTCGACGTACAGGGCACCCTCCCCGTGGAAGCGCCGGTGCGCGGTCGTACCGTCCGGCAGGATCTCGGTCTCGGCGGACCGTACGCCGTCCTCGAACTTACGGCACAGGGTCTCCTCGCCGCCGGGGCCGTAGGCGAACTCCTTGTCGAGGTCTTCAGGGGTCCAGGGCAGGTACTCGCGGCGCCGGGCCGGACGGCCCTCGACGAAGTCGACCACGATCGGCCTGTCCGCGCTCAAATGTGGTTCGCTACGCCACATCCGCCAGGTGCCGATGGGGGTGCAGCCGGCCGGGGCGCGGCCCCCGCAGACCCACGACCTCAAACCGTCGACCCAGACAGCCTCGTCCGGTGTGCCGCCGCGGCGCTCCGGCTCGGCCCACGGGATGGTGAACTCCCCCTGCCCGGCGCTTGGTTCGCCTTCCAACAGGCGCAGGGCCAGCTCCGTAAGCCCCTCATGGGCGGCATGCAGCGCCGCCCCGGGTGAGGTGCCGAGCCCAAGGGCCAGGCACTGCTCGACCCCCGTGTCGTCCCCGGCCCGCGCCGCCTCGATCAGCGGGTTGCTCCGGTTTGCGTTGCCCAGGCCGATCTGTGCGCACAGCTCACCAGCAGGGGCGTTGTACTCGGCCCCCTTGAAGGCGCCGTCGGTCGCCCAGAACCGGCGCAGGCCCACAGGCCGGAGCTCCGCCCCCGGGATATTGCGATCGAGGTACCAGTGGCCGTGCCGGGAGGCGTGCTGAGCACCCTCCGGTACGTTCTCCGGACGCGGCGGGAACGGCTCGCCGTCGTAGTCGACCTCCGAGCCGTCGGCCGGATGGAACCGCTGACGGACGAAGTACCCGTCCTCGTCGAACTCCTGGACCATGACCCGGATGGACCCCGGCAGTTGGTCCAGGGGGGACTTCTCCTGCGTCGGCGTGTCCGAGCGGTGGAGGGTGACCTTCCGCAGCCGCCCGTCGGGGAACTCCGCCACCTCCGCCGGCGAACCGTCGTCGTGGTAGCGGCGAGCGGTACCGTGCCGCTTGCCGCCACGCCACTCGCTCTCGCAGGCGAGCGTCCCGTCGGGCCGCCAGAAGCGCCAGGAGCCGGTCCTGCCGTCCGGCCTTGTCTCACCGGAGCCCCACTCGCCGAACTCCTCGATGTACTGGGCATCGGCGGGAACACCGTCCGGACGCTCCCTGCGTGCCTGGGGCTGCTCGGTACCGCTCGTGGAAGGGGTTTCCATGGTTGTGTCTCTCGTCAGATACGGGTTGGCGTGATCCAGGGTCTGCAGGAATGACGCTTCGAGTGCGGCCCCCGCTCCGTCCTGCCAGACGACGTCCGGGGCGAAAAAGACCCGGGGCACCGGCCGCAACGGCGCGGCGTCGTCCGGCGGGAAGTACTGGGCCGCTCGGAGCATCGCGTCCTTCAGCCACATCGGGAACTGCGGCGACCGCCCCACGACATGGTCGGCAAGGGAGACGAGCGAGAACGCCCCACGCCGCACGTCGATCGCCTGCCCATCGGCGAGGTCCGCGTGCAGTTGCGCAAGCACCTTCATGGCCAGGCACAACGGCTGCGCCCAGGCCACCTCGGTGCCGGCCTGCGTGGGCGCTGGCAACGGGAGCGAAGCGGCGGCGGGATGCGCCTGCGCAGCCCACGCGGCCGCGATGCGCAGCCGCGCATCGACGCTGTCGACATTGTCCTCGACACGCGCGACCACCCATTCCGCGCACGCAACGGCGAGCGCGAAGGCGGCGTCGACGCCCAGCCGGTCGAGCGCATCGGCCAAGCGCGGGTCGTCCTCATCCATCGCGGTCCAGAGGCCGTTGGAGATGACCATGTCCCAGTCGCAGTCGAGCGGGACGGCGGCGAGGCCGAGGTCGTAGGGGAAGGCGGCGGAGCTCATCGTGGGTCCAGGGTCTCGTGCGGTTCGGTGGGCCATGTGGGCTGCTCACGTCCCGACCGGGTGTTGTTGTCGACACGCAGGCACAGCTTCGAACAGGCGTCCTCATCGGTGCAGTCGCCTTCGCGGGTCTGGTTGGCTCTTGCTTGTGGTCGCAGACAAAGGTCTTTCCGTCGCGCCCAGACCCGGCATCCGGTGCACATACGCCGATGCCTGGTACACCGCCGCCGGCGACCTGGCCCCGGCTCCTCCCCCGAATCCAAACACCCCCACCCCACACCCACCACCCTGGAAGACCCCCACCCCCCAAAGTTCAGTAACGTATTGCGTAGTTTCACCGACCTACCAACCGGGACGTGCTGTACACATTTCCCCGCACCCGCACCCGCACCCGCACCCCCTCACCCCGGTCGAGTCCCCGGACGGTGCCGAGTGGTGGCACGGCTGCCCGGACGCCCCCTGTTCGACCGGGCAGGCCAGGAGTCGTTTGAGGCACACGAAGGAGGAACAACCCCCTGGCCAAAGGGACGGGGACTCAGCGGGGCTCAGGAGAACTAACGGGATGTCACACAGGGGCAGTTCGCGGTGACAATAGGCGGCCTCCGCGCCGGTTCTTGGCCTCACACACCGGCACCGGACATCAGGCCGGCGATGAAACTCCGAGTTCGGGGCGGAGGACTGTCTGCCCGGCGCGTAGCGCCGCATCGATCTTGTGCTCGTCGGCGCTGCCGTCCTCGCCGAGCAGTTCCGCGCTTACCCGATCGCCCAGATTATCATAGTGAGCCGGTTTTGAGTTCTCCCGTCGCCACTTGAGTCGTGTTCCGTTTCGGATCGTGGCTTGGGCGGTGACGGGGCTGGTGGTTTGCGGTCT
>NZ_JBHVDX010000164.1:0-23677 GCF_042802555.1 Streptomyces sp. NPDC057474
CCCTTTGGGGCGCGGGGCCTTAGGGCAGGAGTGCTGCGGTGAACCGATCGCGGTGGGTCGTCAGCCATGTCTGGATACGGTCCCAGCGGGTCCAGCCGCCACGCTCCGCCAAGGCCCGGCGGTAGACGGGATCCCCCTCGGCCACGCGTGCGGCTACGAAGGCTCGGCAGACCTCTGTGGCCTGTTCGATGACGTCGGGCAGCTCGGCGCGGTCGGCGGTGGAAAGGCCGTAGCTGTCGGCGAGGACGCGTAGGCGTCGGGGGGCTTCCAGGGTGCCGCCCGGGTAGAGGGCCGCCGCGGATTCGGGGTCGAGCATGGGGATCCAGTAGCGGGCCGCCATGGCCACGTCCCAGAGCGGGCGGCCCGGAGCGGCCAGATCGAAGTCGATCAGGGCGGTGGCGCGGCCGTCGCGGAAGACGACGTTGTCGGGGCAGACGTCGTTGTGGCACAGGATCGGTCCGCCCTCGGGGTCGGCCAGGTCGCGGGGCCACTCGGCGCGGGTGTCGACCGGAAGGGCGGCACTCGCTGTGTGCAGGCCGCGTAGCACGCTCCCCACAGACGCGAGGGCGGTCTCCGTCAGCGCCCAGGCAGGGAACGGCGGCAGTGCCACGTCGCCGGGGACGAAGGTCAGCTGCTCGCGGCCGCCGGGCGTGAGGCCGACGGGCAGGGGCGCCCCTTCGAATCCGTGCCGCCGCAGCGCGCGGAGGTGGGCGTGGAGGGCGGGCGCGGTGCGCGGCGCCGGGCGGTCGACGAGGGAGCCCCGCCGGAAGACCGCGCCGGCGTTCACCATGCCTCCGACGAGCGCTTCGCCGCCGTCCGGAAAGTCCGGCGCCCCACGATCGACAGTCATGTCGATCACGCTACCCCCGCCCTCGAAGGCACCACCGACATGGCGGAATGCGATATTCACCCGCATTATTATCAGATGTGTACATGGCGCGAACTGTCGCTGTGGCCGGAACCCCGCCGCCGGTAGCGTGCGGCCTCTGTCCCGTATGCACGTCGCATGCATCCCGTATGCCTTTGTACGAAGGAAACGCCGATGGCCGAGACCGGGCAGCACGATGAGCGGTACGAGCGGTACGAAGGTGGCAGCCCCGAGGCCGAGCGGCTCGTGTTCGAGCGGTTGGCGCGGGAGCTGATGGGGGTCCAGGTCAGGAACCGGCGGGCCGGGGGTGGCGGGATCGCGCGGGCGTTCCACGCGAAGGCCCCGTTGGGTGTGGAGAACGCGCGGCTGCGGTTCCACGACGACCTTCCGGTGGCGCTGCGGGTCGGCTTCGCGCAGCCGGGTGCCGACTACCCGGCGGTGGTCCGGCTGTCCAACGCGAGCGGCATCCGGCAGGGCGACGGCTCGCCGGACCTGCGGGGCGCGGCAGTACGGGTGCAGGTGGCGGAGGGCGTGAGCCATGACCTGCTCGCCACCAGCTTTCCGGTGTCGCACGCGAGCAACGCGCGGGAGTTCGTGGCGTTCGCCAAGGCCATGGCGGGGGCCCGGAGTCCGCTGCGGAAGGCGCTCGGGCTGTTCGTGAAGCTGCCGTTGGCGGTGGGGCTGGGGACGGCCACGCGGATGCGGCGCAATGTGCAGGCAGCGACCCGGCGGACCGTCAACTCCCTTGCCAATGAGACCTATTGGAGCCGGGGGGCCATTCTGTGGGGCGAGGCCGGGCCCGTGCGGTATCTGTTGCGGCCCGCGCCCGGTACGCCGACGGCGGCCGAGCCCGATCGCCGGGACCCGGACTTCCTGCACCGGGAGCTGGCACGACGCCTCGGGCAGGCTGACGTGGCGTTCGATTTGTGTGTGCAACGGTACGTGGACGAGCGGCGCACACCGATCGAGGACGCGGCGGTGGAGTGGAAGGACGCGGTGGCACCGGCGGTGCCGATCGCCCGGCTCACCATCCCCGCCCAGGAGCTGGACGGCGCCGAGGCCCGGGCGGCCGCGCGCCGGATCGAGGATCTGACCTTCAACCCCTGGTACACGACCGACGCTTTCCGGCCATTGGGCAATATCAACCGGGCGCGGAAGGCGGGGTATCAGGCGGGTGGTGCGCACCGTCTCGGGCTGCGCTTCGTCACCGCGGAACCCTTGCGCAACAGGGTGATCGGCCGCCCCGTGGAGGCCGTCTTCGGGCTGCTGAACCGTGTCGTGCCGTGGCACCGGCTGCCGTTGTCGCTGAGCCTGCTGAACCTGGTGTTCCTGCGGAAGGTACTGCGCAAGCTGAACCTGATCGACACGGAGGTGCGCGAGGCGCCGCCGAAGGCCCAGCCGGTGCCGGAGCCGGTTCCGGAGCGGCTGCGCACGGAGCGGTCGTACGACGGGACGTACAATGATCTGTCGGAGCCGGGGATGGGTGCGGTGGGGGCCGCCTTCGGGCGGAACCTGAAGCCGGACTACCGGCCGGACACCTTCGACACGCCGAACCCGGTCACGGTCAGCAGGCAGCTGCTGTACCGGGAGAGCTTCGTGCCGGCGACCTCGCTCAATGTGCTGGCGGCGGCGTGGATCCAGTTCCAGGTGCACGACTGGGTGAACCACCGGCGGTACAAGACCGGTGACCGCAGTGTGGAGGTACCACTGCCGCCCGGCTTCGACGGGGACTGGCAGAACGTGCCGGGCGGGCCGACCGAACGCGTGATGCGGTTCGCGGAGAACGAGGGCGTCGAGGCGCCCGGCCGCCCGCCGATCCTGTTCGCCAACTCCGCCTCGCACTGGTGGGACGGCTCCGAGGTGTACGGCGAGAACGAGCGGACCGCGCGCTTCCTGCGCGAGTCGGGCGGGGGTGCGAAACTCCGCCTGGAGGACGGCCACCTGCCGGGCGGGTCGAACGGCATTCCGCTCACCGGGTTCAACGAGAGCTGGTGGATGGGGCTCAGCGCGATGCACACGCTGTTCGCGCGGGAGCACAACGCGGTGTGCGACGCGCTGCGCGCCGAGTACCCGTCGATGAGCGAGGAGAGGGTCTACCACACGGCCCGGCTCGTGGTGTCCGCGCTGATCGCGAAGATCCACACCGTGGAGTGGACCCCGGCGATCCTCGCCACCGAGGCGATCGATCTGGCGCTGAACACCAACTGGTCGGGGCCGCCCAAGAGTTGGCTCAACCAGCTGGGCCTGTGGCTGTTCGAGGCACACTCGCTGACCGGTATCCCCAAGACGCTGCCGGACCACCACGCGGCGCCGTACTCGCTGACCGAGGACTTCACGACCGTCTACCGCATGCATCCGCTGATCCCGGACGACTACGAGCTGCGGGAGCACCAGTTCGGGCGGCGGCTGGAGACAGTGGGTTTCCTGGACATCCAGGGCGGGGCGGCCGAGTCGCAGATCCGCAAGACGGGCCTCGCGAACTCGCTGTACTCCTTCGGCATCGCCCATCCGGGTGCGATCACGCTGCACAACTTCCCGCGCTCGCTGCAGCGCTTCGAGCGCGACGGGGAGATCGTCGACCTGTCGGTCGTCGACCTCGTCCGGACGCGCCGGCGCGGTGTGCCGCGCTACAACGACTTCCGGGCCGGGCTGCACAGGGGACGGATCCGTTCCTTCGAGGAGCTGACCGAGAACCCGCAGACGCTGGCCCGGCTGAAGGACGTCTACCGGAACGTCGACGAGATCGACACCGTGGTCGGGCTGTTCGCGGAGAACCCGCCGGAGGGCTTCGGGTTCAGCGACACCGCGTTCCGCATCTTCATCCTGATGGCCAGCCGGCGCCTGCAGAGCGACCGGTTCCTGACCGTCGACTACCGACCCGAGGTCTACACACCGCTCGGCATCGACTGGGTCGAGAAGGGCGGCATGAACTCCGTGGTCCTGCGCCACTGCCCGGAGCTGGCTCCGCTGCTGCCGCGCGGCGCGAGCGCCTTCGCGCCGTGGCGGACGGTGCACACCACGGGCAACGGCGGTACGAGCGACGGCGGTTCACCATGACGCCGTGACACAAGGCCCGGGGTGTGACGCACCCCGGGCCCGAACCACGCAACGGGGGAAAACGAATGACGTTCACCGACGAGCAGTCAGAGCTGCCCGGAGCCCAGGAGCTGTCCGCGATACCCGGGGCGGGCGAACAGCTCGCCGTCCAGGAGCAGCCCGGCACGACCGTCGCCACCACCCACCCGGGACTCGCCGACCTCTTCGGGCGCCCACTGCTGCGGACCGTGTGGCGCCGCCGTACGCACCGCGTGAGCCGGGGCGCCAAGGTGTCCGCCGGGACCATGACCTACACGTCCCGCAACGCGGTGCAGCCCCTCTCCGAGCTGGAGGAGGCGGTGCTGATCGCGATCACCGGCACCACGGGGCTCACCATGCCCGACCGGCCCTTCGAGGACCCGGACAACGGCACACCCATCATGTCCAAGCCCAACCTGACGATGGCGGGCCGCACAGCCGGGAGCCCGGACAACGCGCAGGGCACCCACTTCTTCCTCGTCAACGACTCGGGCACGTACTTCCTGCGCAGGCTGAAGCCCGCGCCGGACGAGCCGTTCGACGCCGAGACCCTGGTGGCGCGGGCGCGCGAGGCGAAGGTGAAGGTCCTTGACCACCGCCTCGACGTCGCTCCCGACAAGCGGGACTTCCCGGCATACCTGGACTCGAACCGCTTCCTGTCCAACCTCCCCGGAACGACCCTGCTGTTCCCGGTGGTCGACCTCTCCCACCAGTACGTCAACGCGCTGATGTATCTGCTCACGCAGCCGGACGGGGCCCGCCCGACACTCGTGGACGACCGCAACTTCTACCGTCCCGCCGGGGTGAAGAAGTGGGTGAGGAACGGCTTCCTCAACGGGGATCTGAAGCTGCCCCTCGGTGCCCTCGGCCCGATGCGCACCCAGATCGAGGCGGACCTGCTCCTGCAGAACCTGATGCTCACGGCCGAGGCGATGGGCCTGGGCGCCTGGATCCACGCCACCATCAACCCGCAGATCGCCCTCGGCGACCCGAAGTTCTCCCGGGCGTACGGCAAAATGCTCGGCTTCGACTTCGTCACCCCGCGCTGGCGTCCGGCCGACATCTGGCGCTGGCACATCCCCCTGCCGAAGTACGCCAAGGTGCGCTCGCACCCGGTCCGGCTCCCCTCCCCCGACGGCGGCGCCCCGCTGATCGCCGCCGCGTGCCCGCCCATGTTCGGGACGATGTCGGAGGCCGTGGAGACGATCATCCAGGAGAAGTTCGGCCGGAACGGCGTCTACACCGACCGGGACGTCTTCGCCCGGATCTACCGGGAGGACTACGGGCAGCGCTATCTCACCGAGGCCAGCGAGTACGAGGAGCGGGTGATCGACTGCGCCCGTGACATCTGCGAGTACATCCTCCGCACGCACGGCCGTTTCCCGGCCCACACGGACGCGATCCATGTCCCGGGCGTGTGGCTCCAGGTCCACCACGTGGAGAACGAGTACTACGAACAGTTCTTCTCGAACGGTCTCACGGACGCGCACCGGTCCCACGACGAGGCCTGGGCTCACTAGCGGCCGGGGCGTCGGCCGGGGTTCGGCCGGAACGCGCGGCCGGATCCCGGTTGTTGACAGGTACAAGCGTTCCGGGTGAGAGTCCCGAGTGATGATGATCAACGATCTGACGGCGGCCGAGCGGCGGGTGTGGGAGGCCTTCCCGCTGGGCGCGGCCGTGGACTTCAGGGCCGTGGACTCCGGCACCGCCGAGGACGAGAACGCGGCGGACGGCGCCGGGTGGGGCCCGGAGCGGACCGTGCGGGCCCGGGTACTGAGGGCGTTACTGCTCACCGCTCCCCAGGAGGAGGGCGAGGTCGCCGCCCTCAAGATCGCGGGCGCCCGGATCACCGGCAGGCTGGAACTGAAGTACGCGACGGTCGACAGCGTCGTACGGCTGAGCGAGTGCCACTTCGACGAGGTCCCCGACTTCTCTGGCGCACAGTTCACCTACCTCAATCTGACCAGGTCCGTGCTTCCCGGCCTGCGTTCGGCCCGGGTGCGGGTCGACGGCGGGCTGCGGTTGACCGAATGCCGGTTCCGGGGGCCGGTGAAGCTCACCGGGGCGCAGATCTCCGGCACCCTCTTCATGGAGCGGGCCGAGTTCACCGCGCCGGACGACGAGCCCGCGCTGCGGCTCAACCAGGCGGAGATCGGGGAGGAGTTGTGCGCTCCCGGGCTGCGCGCGAGCGGCGAGGTCCGGCTCGGCGGCGCCCATGTCGCCGGCGCGGTCGACCTGAGGCGGGCGCGGTTCCACCGGCCCGGCGGCACCGCCCTCAGTGCGGAGGCACTCACCACCGAGTCCGACGTCGTGCTCCGGCACTCGGACATACACGGCCGGGTCGAGCTGCGCGGTGCCCGGGTGGGCGGCTGGCTGGAGCTGTCGTACGCACGGCTGTCGAACCCCGGCGGGACGGCGTTGCGGGTGAGCAGTTCCGTCATCAGCGAACTGTGGCTGCGCAACGGCCCTCCGGTGGAGGGCGTCCTCAACATGCGCCGCGCCCAGATAGAGGTGCTGTTCGTGGAGCCGGACATGCTGCCGGAGCAGGTCCTCCTGAACAGCCTCACCTACACCTCCCTCATTCCGCACGAGCCCGCCCAGCGGCGGCTGCCCATGCTGGAACGGGACGGGGAGGCGTATCTGCCGTACTCCTACGAGCAGTTGACCGCCGCATACCGCAGGATCGGTGACGAGGACGCCGCCCGGCGGGTCCAGCTCGCCAAACAGCGCCGCCATCGCGCCACGCTCCGCTGGCACGGGCGGCTCTGGGGCTACGCCCAGGACGCCACCGTCGGCTACGGCTTCCGTCCCCTGCGCGCGGCCGTCTGGCTGCTGTCGCTGATGGTGGTGGGCTCGGTGGCGTACGCGGTGCAGCCGCCGGAGCCGCTCAAGGCGGACGAGGCCCCGGAGTTCAACCCCGTCTTCTACACCCTCGACCTGCTCCTGCCCGTCATCGACTTCGGACAGGAGCGGGCGTTCGCGCCCGAGGGCCCGACCCAGTGGCTGTCGTACGTCCTCGTCATCACCGGCTGGATCCTGGCGACGACGGTCGTCACGGGTGTGACGCGCACGGTCAGCCGCCAGTAGCCGCCAACTCCCTTTATCTGACCGGACGTTGGAGGTGCTGGGCGGCAAGGCGCACGGGCGCGTTCTGTGCGCCGTAGCCCTTGTAGCCGCCGTCCCGCTGGACGAGTTCGAAGAAGACGCGGCCGACGGTCTCGGTGTAGCAGTGGCGGAACTCGCCGTCCGCGTCACGGTCGTAGAGGATGCCGAGTTCACGGTACGTCTCCAGCTCGCCGTCGGCGAACTCGAACCGTGCGGCCAGGTCGTCGTAGTAGTTCGCGGGGACGGCGAGCAGTCGGCCCCCGGCCGTGCGGAAGGCACGGGCCGCGGCGACGACGTCGTCCGTGGTGAGGGCGATGTGCTGGGCGCGGGCCGTGTCGTCGGTCGGGGCCGGGCCGACGCTGAGGGCGATCCGGACGCTGCCGTCCTCGTTGGTCACCGGCCGGCTGCGGAACAGGCCGTAGGGGTCGGCGACATCGACGCTGTCGCTGGCGTGCAGGCCGAGCACCGTGCGGTGGAAGAGGGCCGCCTCGTCGAACTGGTGCCAGGGCTGGGTCAGGGCGAGATGGTCGACGCGGTGGACGTGGCCCGCGGCCTCCGTGTGCTCCACGGGCCGGAAGTCCCCGGTCCAGCTGGAGAGTTCGGGACGGGCCGTCGCGCAGAAGAAGAGTTCCGTGCCGTCGGGTGCGGCCACCGCGTCCAGCGGCGCGTCCTCGGCGGCCCGGCGGCGCGGCAGCACCGGCGCGAGCAGGGCCTCGGCGCGGCGGGCGGCGCCGGCCGGGTCCGGTGACTCCAGTCCGATCGCGGCGAGCTGCGTGCCGTCGCGCCGCGCGGCCGGGCCGGTGTTGACCAGCACGCGCGCCTCGCCCTGCTGCCACAGGTCCACCGGCTTGCTCCGGTGCCGGGCGGTCCGGGCGAAGCCGAGCGCGCCGAGCAGCGCGCCCACCGGTTCGGCGTCGGGCGTGACGAGTTCGGTGAAGGCGACACCCGTGGGCACCACCCGCTCCGGCAGCGCGGCGATGCCGGCCGCCTCCTGGAGCATCAGCAGCGAGCGGTGGGCGTCGACGGCGGTGGGGCCCGCCTCGGCCTGCCGGAAGACATCGTTGAAGACCTCCAGCGACAGCGGTCCGTCGTATCCGGCCGCCCTCACATGCTTGACCAGCCCCGTGACGTCGAAGCCGCCCTGCCCCGGGAAACACCGGTAGTGCCGGCTCCACTGCAGCACGTCCATCGCCATCAGCGGAGCGTCGGCGAGCTGGAGAAAGAAGATCTTCTCGCCCGGGATGTCCTCGATGCCCTTGGGATCGGAGCCCCGGGCCAGGATGTGGAAGCTGTCCAGGCAGGTCCCGAGCGCGGGATGATCGGCCGCCTCGACGATGCGCCACGCATGGTCGTACGTACTGACGTGCCGCCCCCAGGCCAGCGCCTCGTACGCGACCCGAATGCCGAACTCCTCTGCCAGACGGGCCAGTTGGCGCAGATGATACGCGGCGAGCGCGTCGTCGTCCTCGGCGAGCGGATGGACGCTGGAGCAGACGAGTACCGTGTCGACGCCAAGGCGGCGCATCAGCTCGAACTTGTGGCGGGCGCGCCGCAGATTCCGGTCGAACACCTCCGCAGGTACGGCCTCGATGTCCCGCATCGGCTGATAGAGATCGATGCTCAGCCCCAGATCCGCACAGCGAGCCCGCACCTCCTCGGGCGCGAGCGGGCTGGCGAGCAGATCGTTCTCGAAGATCTCCACCCCGTCGAAGCCGGCCCGCGCGGCGGCCGTGAGCTTCTCGGTGAGGGACCCGCTGAGGGAGACGGTGGCGATGGATGTACGCATAGGAAACTCCTCAAAGCCCGGCTCGTGCCCCGTAAGGGGCGCGGGGAACTGCGCGATCAGCCACGACGGACCCGCAGCCGACGTACCTGACTGCCGTCGCGGTGCTTAGTTACGAACTCCGGCGACCCCGGCCAACTCGGCGATGTCGGCCAGCATCCGCGAAGCGTCCGGCTCGAGCCCGGTGAACAAGCGGAACGCGTCAACCGCCTGGAACACCGCCATCCCTCCCCCATCCAGCGTGGCGCAGCCGAGATCCCGAGCGGCCCGCAACAGTTCCGTCTCCAGCGGCCGGTACACCACCTCCGCCACCCACAGCCCGGGATGCAGCAACTCCGCGGCGAAGGGAAGCCCGGGGTGCGCGGCCATCCCGGTGGGCGTCGCGTGGACGACCCCGTCGGCCGCGCCCAGCAGTACCGGCAGCGTGTCCGGCGTCGCCGCGGCGGCCCGCCCAGGACCGAAGTGCCGGTTGAGGGAGGTGGCGAGGCCGGTCGCCCGGTCGGGCATCGCGTCGACGACGGTGACGTGCTCCGCGCCGAGGGTGAGCGTGGCGTGGGCGACGGCCGCACCCGCGCCCCCGGCGCCCAGCTGCACCACCTTCTCCAGCGGGGCGTCGGGCAGGCCGCGGGCGAAGGACGCGGCGAAACCGGTGACGTCCGTGTTGTGGCCGACGGCACGGCCGTCCTCGAAGACGACGGTGTTGACCGCGCCGAGCGCGGCGGCCTGTGGGGCGAGCCCGTCGAGGTGCTCGATGACGAGCTGCTTGCACGGGTGTGTGATGTTCAGCCCGTCGAAGCCCAGGTCACGGGCGGCGCGCACGAGATCGCCGACCGCCTCCGGCCCGACTCCGAGGTCGTCGATGTCGATCAGCCGGTACACATAGCGCAGGCCCTGCCGGTCGGCCTCGCGCTCGTGCAGGGCGGGGCTGAGGGAGGGCCCGATACCGGAGCCGATGAGGCCGACGAGATACGAGTCCTGCGAAGAGACAGGGTTCGAGACCTTGGGCACGGCGGGGCCTCCTGAGCGGCTCACTAATGTACGAACTAGTACGTTAGTCATAGCAGCCGAGGCCGCGCCTGGGAAGACCCCTTCGCGAACGCGACCGCCGGCTCGACGGGGAACTCGGCGCCGGGCCGAGGGGTGCGGGCTTCTACAATCGCGGTCACTGGCCCCTTGCCCGAAGGAACGCGATGACCAGCGTCGAAGAACCGGCACGACCGAACGGGCGCATCCGTGACGCCGCCCGCACCAAGGCCGAGATCCTCGACGTCGCGACCAGGGAGTTCGCCCGTTCCGGGTTCGCCGGTGCCCGGGTCGACGAGATCGCCGCCCGGACCCGCACCACGAAGCGGATGATCTACTACTACTTCGGCGGCAAGGAGCAGCTGTTCACCGCCGTGCTGGAGCGGGCGTACTCCGTGATCCGGCAGACGGAGCAGGAGCTGGACGTCGAGCATCTGGACCCGGTCGCGGCCATCCGCCGGCTCGCCGAGGTGACGTTCGACCACCACGAGGCGCACCCCGACTTCATCCGTCTGGTCAGCATCGAGAACATCCACGAGGCCGAGCACATCGCCTCCTCCGAGATGCTCGGCAAGATCGGCTCGCCCGCACTGGACGTGATCCGCCGGATCCTGGAGTCGGGCCAGAAGTCGGGCCTGTTCACGGCCGACGTCGACGCCGTCGATCTGCACGCGATGATCAGCGCCTTCTGCTTCTTCCGCGTCGCCAACCGGCACACCTTCGGCGCCCTCTTCGGCCGCGACCTGATCGACCCCGGACAGCGCGAGCACTACCGCCAGATGCTCGGCGACATGGTGATCGCCTACCTGACGGCGGACCGCGCGACGGACTGACGACGAACCGACGAAACCGACGGCGGACCGCGCGGCGGACCGCCCGACGGACCGCGCGACGGACCGGCGACGAACCGCGCACCACATCGCGGCCCGCCTGCGGGGAAGCGGAACGGTCTCGGTCGGGTCTCGGCCGGAAGATCCTTCGGCATGACCTCTTGACACCCGGGAAACGTCGGCGCAACATCCGTAGCCAACCGCTACTAACTATCCAGTGCGTTAATTAGCCGGGTAGCACCCGGCACGGCCGCCCCGTCACCCCCAGGGATCCGGCACCCCTCCCCCCAGCAGTACCTGCCTCCCTCCGCTTCACTCCGCCTAAGGTGGAGATCCCTTGAAGGAGCACGCCGTGTCCGTCCCCGCCGCACCCCCCGGCCAGCCAAGGAAAGCCGCTACGGCCGCCTGGATCGGCAGCGCCCTGGAGTACTACGACTTCTTCATCTACGGCAGCGCCGCCGCCCTGATCTTCCCGACGGTCTTCTTCGACGAGTCCGACCCGGCCACCGCGACCCTGCTGTCGCTGGCCACGTTCGGTGTCGCGTACGCGGCGCGGCCGATCGGCGCGCTGTTCCTCGGGCACTTCGGCGACCGGGTGGGCCGCAAGAAGATCATGGTCTTCACCCTGATCCTGATGGGTGTGTCGACGTTCCTCATCGGCTGCCTCCCCACCCGCGACCAGGTCGGCACCCTCGCCCCGGTCCTCCTGGTGCTCTGCCGTGTCCTGCAGGGCATCTCGGCGGCCGGTGAGCAGGCGAGCGCGAACTCCATGACGCTGGAACACGCGCCGTCGGACCGGCGTGGCTTCTTCACCAGTTTCACCCTCAGCGGCACCCAGGGCGGGCAGTTGCTCGCCACCCTGGTCTTCATCCCGATCGCCGCACTCCCCGAGGACCAGTTGCTGTCCTGGGGCTGGCGTGTCCCGTTCTGGATGAGCATCGCGGTCGCCGTCGTCGGCTATGTCATCCGCCGCACTCTGGAGGAGACACCGGCCTTCACCCAGCAGACCGAGTCCGAGGGCGTCGCCAAGCTGCCGCTCGCGATCCTCATGCGCGAGCACTGGGCTGACGTGCTGCGGGTGATCGCGGGCGCGCTGGTCGCCTCCGTCTCCACGATCTTCACCGTGTGGGCACTGGCGTACGGTACGAGCGAGTCGGTCGGGCTGTCCCGTTCCTCCATGCTGTGGGTGGGCGCGCTCGCCAACCTGGTCGCGCTCGCAGCGATCCCGCTGTGGGCCACGCTCTCCGACCGCATCGGCCGCCGGCCGGTGTTCCTGATCGGCTCGGCCGGCAGCGCGGTGATGATGTTCGTCTACCTGTGGGCGATCTCCACCGGCGCCTACCCGCTGATCCTGATCCTCGGCATCGTCACCTTCGGTGTGGTCTACAGCGCCGCGAACGGCATCTGGCCCTCCTTCTACGGCGAGATGTTCTCCACCCGCGTCCGGCTGTCCGGCATGGCCATCGGCACCCAGATCGGCTTCGCCATCGCCGGTTTCGCCGTCACCTTCGCCGCGCAGATCGCCGGCCCGGACGGCGACGGCTGGTTCGCCGTGGCCCTCTTCACTTCGGCCCTGTGCATCCCGCCGGTCCTCGCCGCCCTCACCGCCCGCGAGACCCACAAGATCCCGACCGAACTGCTCGGCACCCGCACCCCGCGCGAGAAGAACGACCGGGAGCGCGTCGCGGCCTGAGCCACGACCGAGTCCCGACCCGAGTCCCCGGACACCCCCGAGGTGCCCGGGGACTCGTGCGTGGCGCCGGGTACCGCGAGAGCGACCCCGACGCGAAGAGCCGCGCAGGTCAGGGGCATGATGACCGAGCTGTCGCGACCATGCGGCACTGCTGCCAGGGGGAAGAATGAAGCGCGCCGAGGACCCGTACAGAGCCACCCCGCCCCCGTGGGAGGGGTGGCCTTCGTCCGAGACCAGCCGGCGGCGCTGGAGGATCGCTCTGATCGTCCCGCTCGTCGGCGCGGCGGGGTGCGGCCTGCTCTTCCTGCTCGGGGCGGGCACGCCGGCCGTGCTGGTCGTGGTGAGCCGACTGTCGGTCCCCATCCCTGACGGGGAGCCTCTGGCCATCAGCACGGCCGAGGTCACGGGCACCTGGGTGGACGAGCAGGGTGGGCGTCTGGTGCTGATGGAGGACGGGACGTTCGCCTCGGACGGCATCTGCGGCGACTTCAGCGACGACGACCTCGATGGCGCCGTCGCGCCGGACCCCGGCGCGGGCACCTGGGAACACGACACCTGGGACGACCCCGGCACGGGCAACCCCGTCTCGGAGGTCGACCTCACGTTCACGCCCGGCGGGGTGTGGACCCAGTACGACGCCCGGGGCACGTCGAAGGACCCCGTCCTGTGGATGTACATCGGCGACCCCGACAGTGGGGACCTGTGCGTACTGGAGAAGGCGGCCGACCACACCAACGAGTGGACCAGCGAGTGGACCAGCGAGTAGACACTGTCTACCTTTCCTTGGTAGACAGTGTCCATGAGCGAGTCGAACACAGGGCTGCGGTCCCGGCTGGTCGATGTCGGGGTCGAGTTGGTGACGGCGGAGGGCGTCCAGGCGCTGTCTCTGCGGGAGATCGCGCGGCGGGCGGGGGTGTCGCACGGGGCGCCGCGCCGCCACTTCCCGACCCACCTGGAGCTGTTGTCGGCCATCGCGCGCCGGGGCTTCGAGGAGCTGGCGGGCAAGGGAGTCGCGGCAATCGGGGACGGTACGGCGAGTCCGCGTGAGCAGATCGCGACGCTGGGGCGGGTGTATCTCGACTTCGCGCTCACCAACCGGGGCATGCACGAGCTGATGTTCCGTCATGATCTGTTGGAGAGCAACGAGTTGGGTCTGCGAGGCGCCAGCCTGCCGGTCTTCTCCCTGCTGGTGGATCTCGTCGGGCGGGCCCGGCCCGACGCCGACGCGCGGCTCGTCGCGGGCGCGTTGCTGGCGAACCTCTACGGCATCGCCCAGCTGTGGACGTGGGGCAGCCTCCAACTCACCACGGGCGCCGACGCCTTCGCACCCCTGCTGCACACCGCGCTGGACGCGCACCTGGGGAGCGAGGGGTGATGACGGCATCCACGACGGAGGCAGGTGCCGACCGGGGCGCACCGATATCCGCACCGATATCCGCACCGCACCGCCGTCTCACCCTCGCGAACAGTGTGCTCGGTGCCGTGATCGTCGCCCTCGACGGAACGGTGCTGACGATCGCTCAGCCGACTCTGCGAAGGGACCTGGACGCGTCCCTCACCGAGGTGCAGTGGACCAGCACCGGGTATCTGATCGCGGTGGCGGGGTTGTTGGTGTTCGCGGGGCGGCTGGGTGACCGGTTCGGCTATCAACGAGTCTTCGCCTGGGGGGTGTTGGGGTTCGGCGCGGCCTCCGCCGGCATCGGGTTCGCGTCCGGTGTGGGCTGGGTGATCGGGTTGCGGGTCGCCCAGGGCGTGTTCGGCGCGCTGTTGCAGCCCGCCACGCTCGGGATGCTGCGAGCGGCGTTCCCGCCCGACCGGCTGGGGATGCCCATCGCGCTGCGGACCAGCGCCATCGGTGTGGCGGCCGCCGCCGGTCCGCTGGTCGGCGGTGTGCTCGTCACGCAGCTGGGCTGGCGGGCGGTGTTCTTCCTCAACGTCGTACCGGCGCTGGTCATGGGCCTGCTGGCACTGACGGTGCGCCCCCCGGAGACGGAGCGGACGAAGCAGGCGCCCATCACCCGCCTCGACCTGCCCGGCGCAGCGCTGCTCGCCGTGGCCCTGGCGGCTCTCGTGCACACGCTGGTCGGGGTGCCTGAGCACGGCTGGACGGCGACCGGCGTGCTCGGCCTGCTGATCGCCGCCGCCTCCGCCATCGCCCTCGTACGGCATGAACGGCGTACCCCCGACCCGCTGTTGCCACCGGCCGTGCTGGGCTCGGCCACGGTGTGTGCGGCGCTCGGGGTGCTGGTGGCCGCGTCGGCGGCGATGCTCGGCGCGCTGTTCGTGTGCAGCTTCGTCCTCCAGGACGTCCTCGGCATGGATCCGCTGCGCACGAGCCTCGTCGCGCTGCCCGGCGGCGTGATGATGGTGCTCGGGGCGCCGCTGTCGGCCGTACTGCTGCGCCGGTGGGGCGCCCGCCCCACGGCCCTCACGGGGTCGGTGCTGCTCACCGCCGGGGTCCTGGCGCTGTCCCGGCTCGGCCCTGGATCGTCGACGGTGGTGATCGGGGGCGGATTCCTGCTGCTGGGGGCCGGTTTCGGCGCGCTGATGGTCACCGCGACCGCCGTCGTCGTACGGCATGCGCCGCCGGAGTCGGCGGGGGTGGCGGGCGGGCTTCAGCAGACCGCGATGAACATCGGCCCGACGCTGGGTGTGGCGGCCGCGACCACGCTCATGACGCTCGGCACGGGCCCCGCGCTGCTGCTCCTGGCCGGGGTGGCCGCGCTCGGTGCGCCGCTTGCCGTACGAATGCCCCGACCCGCCCACCCCGCGAGGGATGGAACGCGATCAGTACGGAACGATGAAGGCAAGAAGGATGAACGCGAGCCGTAACCCGGGCCACCGGAGGAGAACCACCATGGAACGACTGCGCCGAGAGGTCGAGCCGCGCGAGGCCGGACTCGACCCAAAGACTCTGGCCCGTCTGGACGAGTACCTGGCCCTTCAGGTCGACGAGGGCCGGCTGCCCGGCTACCTGCTGTCCCTCGCCCGCGGCGGTCGCGTCGCCCACCTCACGACGTACGGACAGCGCGACCGCAAGGCACAACTCCCCGTCGAGACGGACACGTTGTGGCGGGTGTACTCCATGACGAAACCCGTCACGTCGGTCGCCGCACTGATACTGATCGAGGAAGGACGGCTGTCGCTCTCGGACCCGGTCTCCCGCTACCTCCCGGAGTTCGCCGAGCCGCGCGTGTACGAGTCCGGTGAGGGCGCCGACGTCCGGACCCGCCCGGCCGAGCAGCCGATCCTCGTCCGCCACCTGATGACCCACACCTCGGGCCTGACCTTCGGCTTCTACTACGACCACCCCGTCGACGCGCTCTACCGCGACGCGGGCCTGGAGAACTCCGTCCGGCCGGGCGCCAACCTGGCGCAGACGTGCGCGGAGTACGCGAGCCTGCCCCTGCAGTTCGAGCCGGGCTCGCAGTGGAACTACTCGGTCTCCACCAACGTTCTCGGCCGGATCGTCGAGGTGGTTTCGGGGCAGGCCCTCGACGAGTTCTTCGCCGGGCGGATCCTCGGCCCGCTCGACATGACCGACGCGGGCTTCCAGGTCACCCCCGAACGGGCGGACCGGCTGGCCGAGTTGTACGGCGAGCAGGAGGACGGCTCGATCGCGCCCGTCCCCGGCCTCCCGCTGCGCGGCCGGCCGCGGTTCCTGTCCGGCAGCGGCGGCTTGGTCGCCACCGCCCGGGACTACCACCGCTTCGCCGAGTTCCTGCGGCGCCGCGGTGAACTCGACGGTGTGCGGCTGCTCTCCGCCGAGTCGGTCGACATGATGGCCACCAACCAGTTGCCGGGGGGCGTCGACATCCACACCCACGGCAGTGCGTTCCATCGGCAGCGGGGCAATGTGGGCGTCGGCTTCGGGCTCGGGGTGTCCGTGGTGGTCGACCCCTCCGTGACCGAATGCCCGTCCTCGCTCGGCAGGTTCGGCTGGACCGGGGCCGCGACGACGATCTTCTGGGTGGATCCGCGCCGGGATCTGACGGTTCAGTTCATGACGCAGGTACGCAGGAGGTCGTCGTTCTCCGTGTATCCGGAGTTGAAGCGGTTGGCGCATGCGGCCGTGGTGGCCTGATCCGGTGACGTGACCGCGGATCGGTGGGGGCTTGTCGCGCGGTTTCCCCGCGCCCCTGAAAGAAGGGGCGCGGACCGTAACCCCTAGTCGATTCGCGAGGTGAACTGCACACCCGCCTGCGCCAGTTCGGCCAGCCATGCCTCGGATCGCCCGCCCGTCTGCGCCGCCCGGCTGAGGCCCGCCGGCAGTGAGCCGTCCAGGATGTGTCCCACCCCGAGAGCGAGGGGGCGGGACACCAGGCGGGCCATCGCGCTCTCCTCCTCCGTGCCGACGACGTCGAGGAGGTAGCGGCCGGACCACTCCTCACCCGAACCGGTGTGGACGTCGAGGGAGACGGCCAGGACGACTCGGTCGCGGTCGGCGTCGGTGGTCGGGTAGCGGGCCGCCAGTTCGCGGGCCAGCGCGGCGATGCGCTGGTCGTCGTCGTTTTCCAGCTCCGCGAAGACCGGTTCCCAGGCGGTGAGCCAGCCGTCGAGGCGGAGGGTGCCTCGGACGAAGGTCCTCGGTTTCCAGGCCGGTGGGAGGCCGTACTGGGTGACGAAGGGGACGCTGTCGCGGTTGGGGTAGGCCTCGAAGGTCTCGCCGTCGATCACGTGCGGGCGGGTGGCCGTCCAGGGGCGGTCGGCCGTCGTCTCGGCGCCGTCCTCGATGTAACGGGCCGGTGAGCGCAGGGCGTTGAGCACACCGGCCGGCGCCCAGCTGAAGCGGTACCTGAAGTCGTTGGGTACGGCCGGGACGCCGCCGCAGTACGAGGTGAGGGTGTACGAGGCGGCGGTCTCCGGTCCGATCGCCTCGGTCGCCCGCCCGATCAGGCTGTGCGCGAAGAGGTGGTCGATGCCCGGGTCCAGGCCCGCCTCGGTGAGGACGGTGACCCCCGCGGCCTCTGCGGCCGGCACCAGCTCCAGGACCGCGTCCGAGACATAGCTGGAGCAGGCGAAGTGGGCCCGCGCCCCGACGCACGCGTCGAGCAGCGGGGCGTGGTCCGGGGCCGGGAGCATCGAGACCACCACGTCTCCGGGCGCGAGTTCGGCCGCGAGTGCCGGCAGGGTGTACGCGCGGGGCTCGGCGCGGCCCGTCAGCCCCAGCGCTGCCAGGGCCCGCTCGGCGCGCGCCTCGGTGCGGTGCCACAGCCGTACTCGGGCGGCGGTGTCGCACAGCGCCGCCAGGCCGCTGCCCGTGGACAGGCCGGCACCGACCCAATGGACGGTGCCGCTCGCGGGGACCACCTCAGTCATCAGACAACTACCTTTCTGCCAGGCCCAGTTGGCCGCTCACCTGACGGAACCGGTCCAGGCAGCGGCCCCATGCCCCGCCGGTCTCGAAGTCCAGCAGCTGTGGCAGCAGAGCGGCCGAGAAGTCGGTGCTCGCCTCCCGGGGCAGCAGGGAGGGCAGGTTGTCGATGGCGATGAGATCGAGCGGGGGGTGTTCGCGCAGCCGCCGTACCGGGTGGTCCCATTCCGTGGTCGTGTCGTAGACCGGCAGCACGTTCATGGGTGAGCCGACGTCGACGGTGACGTCGCAGAGGGTCCTGAGCCGGCGGTCCGGTCCGTCGAGGTCCTTGTCCGTCAGGAAGGGCGGGACCGGGCTGGTCGTCAGGACGGTGTTGACCAGCAACTCGTGGGCCAGCAGCGCCGGTCGGTCCAGGTCGCGGGTCTCGGCCAGGTCCCAGCAGGTCGGCTCGACGCCCGCCTCGCCGAGCGCCACGCGCGCACCCCGGCCGCTGCGGCCCAGAGCGCCGATCACCAGCGCCCTCAAGTCGCCGCTGGACGCACGGAGTTCCGCCTCCATCGCCTCCTTGGAGGTGTGCTGGAGAGGGGCCCGCAGGACACCCCGGTGGTGGAGCACGGCGAGGGCCGCGCCCAGATAACCGGCCCAGAAACCGAAGGCGGCGAGCCTGCGGTCCTGGTCGTCCACCAGATACTCCAGGTCGAGCAGCGTACCGCCCCCGGCCGCGAACCTGCGCAGCAGCGTCTCGGCACCGGGCTGTCCCTTGTAGGCGTGCCCGAAGAAGATGTGACGGTGAGTCAGCTCGGCGGGGGAATCAGGAAGTTCCTTGAGTCCTACGATCACCGCTTGCGCCGAGGCCGACACCCACGAGCCGGGGTCGGCGACCTGGCACCCGGCCTCCTCGTACGCCTCCACGGGGAAGATCCGCTGCGGGGATTCCTCGACGGTGATCCGCGCTCCGCTCGCGACGAGCCGCGCCGCGTCGGACGGCGCGATCGGGGTGCGGCGTTCGGTGGTGCGAGTCTCGTGGCGGAGCCACAAGTGGAGATCGGTCATACGAGGTTGGCCTCCGGGCGCAGGGAGTCGGCCGTGAACCGGTCGACGCTCAGCGGGCTGATGTCGACGAAGGGTACGCGCCCGAGGTACAGGTCGCGGACCACCTCGCCGACCGCCGGGCCCTGGAGGAACCCATGGCCGGAGAACCCGGTCGCGTACAGGAAGCGGGAGCACGAACCGGCCTCACCGATCAGGGCGTTGTGGTCCGGCGTGATCTCGTACAGGCCCGCCCAGCCGCCCGTCCGGCGCAGGTCGAGCAGGCCGGGCGCGCGGCGCTCCATGGCCTCGTACAGGCGGGGGATCCAGCGGTCGTGGGTGTCGGTGGCGAAGCCGGGCCGTTCGTCGGGGTCGGACATGCCGACCAGGAGGCCGGGGCCCTCTGTGTGGAAGTAGAGGCTGCTGGCGAAGTCGATCGTCATGGGGAGGTTCGGGGGGAGGCCGGGGAACGGTTCCGTGACGGCGATCTGGCGGCGCAGGGGTTCCACCGGGAGGTCCACGCCGACCATGGCGCCGACCGACCGGGACCAGGCGCCGGCCGCGCACACGACCGTGTCGGTGACGATACGGCCCTTGCTCGTGACCACCGCGGTGATCGTGTCCCGCCAGGTCTCGATGCCCAGGACCTCGCAGTTGCGCAGCACGGTCGCCCCGTGGCGGCGGGCCCCGGCGGCATAGCCGTGGACCACGGACTCGGGGGTGCAGTGCCCGTCGTCGGGCGAGAACGCGGCGGCGAGCAGGCCCTCGGTGGAGATCAGTGGGGAGAGCCGCTGCGCCTCGGCGGGATCGACCATGCGGCTGGGCACCCCCAGATCGTTCTGGAGCTGTACGCCCGCCTCGAACTGGGCGACCTCGTCCGGGGTCGTCAGGAGGAAGAGGTAGCCGACCCGGTGCAGTCCGATGTCGTGGCCCAGCTCCTGCCTGAAGCGGTCGAACGCCTCCAGGCTGCGGGCGCCGAGCTGGATGTTGAGTTCGTCGGAGAACTGCGCACGGACCCCGCCGGCGGCCCTCGCCGTCGATCCGGAGGCCAGTTCGTCGCGTTCGACGAGGACGACGTCGTCCACTCCGGCGGCGGCCAGGTGGTAGGCGATGCTGGTCCCGATGACGCCTCCGCCGATGACGACGACCCGTGCGCTGCGGATCACGAACGCTCCCTTCGTCCGACCGTGGACGGATTGCCCGACGGAGTCAGGTCTTCCACCACAGGCGAACGTTCATGCGGAGCGCCTGAGGACGAACGCGCGGCGGGCGCGGCGGCCGATGGGGGAGTCGCCTCCCGGACGGCCGCCGCGCGAACCCCGGCACTCAGGACGAGTGGACCACCGCGTCCAGGTGCGGCAGGTAGTGGTCGAGCCGCTCGCGCTTGGTGCGCAGGTAGGTGATGTTGTCCTCACACGGCGTTATCAGCAGCGGCACCTGCTCGGCGACGTCGATGCCGTGGCGCATCAGCGCCTCGCGCTTGCGCGGGTTGTTCGACATCAGCCGGACCGACCGTACGCCGAGGTCGTGCAGCATCTCGGCCGCCACCCGGTAGTCGCGGGCGTCGACCGGCAGGCCGAGGGCGAGGTTCGCCTCGACCGTGTCCAGGCCCTCCGCCTGGAGCTTCATCGCCTGGAGCTTGGCGAGCAGGCCGATGCCGCGCCCCTCGTGGCCGCGCAGATAGACGAGGATGCCGCGGCCCTCCGCGACGATGGCCTTGAGCGCGCTGTCGAGTTGCTCGCCGCATTCGCAGTGCTGGGAACCGAACGCGTCACCGGTGAGGCACTCCGAGTGCAGCCGGATGAGAATTCCCTCACCGCCACTGATGTCCCCGTACACCAGCGCCACTTGTTCCTCGCCGCGGTCCTGGTCGAGATAGCCTACGGCCTCGAAGTCGCCGTAGGTCGTGGGCAGGGGGGCGTTGACCACGCGTACGGCGCCGGAGGACTGGGCATTCGTGCCGAGTACACCAACATTTTCTGTCATGATCTGGTTCCTATCTGGTAAGCCCTGCCGTCATGCGAAAATGACGGAGCATCAGCAGAGACGAAAGGCCGTGAAAAGATGAGCAGTTCGGGATCGAAGTCCGATTCGCAGTCCGGTTCGCAGTCCGCGGGACGAGGGCCGCAGCCGACGGTAGCCGGTCTGCTGCCCACCGACACCACCGCGGACGTCCGCGCGCGTGCGGCGGGCGCCGGCCGGCAGGTCGCCGTGCTTCCCGTCGGCAGCTACGAGCAGCACGGGCCGTATCTGCCGCTGGCCACCGACACGCTCGTCGCCTGCGCCATAGCCCAGGAGATAGCCGCCGCGTATCCGGTGCACCTCCTGCCGCCCGTGACCATCGCCTGCTCGCACGAGCACGCGGCCTGGCCGGGCACCGTCAGCATTTCCGCGACGACCCTGCACGCGATGGTCCGCGACATCGCCGCGTCCCTGCGCCGGTCGGGCGTCGAGGCGCTGGTGGTGGTGAACGGACACGGCGGGAATTACGTTCTGGGCAATGTCGTCCAGGAATCCACCGCGGCGGGACATCGAATGGCGCTTTTCCCGGCGATGGAAGACTGGGACGCCGCACGCGAACGGGCGGGCGTACAGACCTCGTTGCTCAGTGATATGCATGCGGGAGAAATTGAGACCTCCATACTTCTGCATTGCCATCCCGAATTGGTCCGGCCCGGACACGAGACCACTGATTTCCTTGCCGACGACCGCCGTCATCTCCTCTCCCTCGGTATGTCGGCCTACACCGATTCCGGTGTCATCGGCCGTCCGTCCCTGGCGTCCGCCGCGAAGGGGAAGGAGTTGCTGGCAGGGTTCGTCCATTCCTTCGGGGCGTACTTCTCGTTGGTCACCTCGGACGCCTGGGACAAGGGAGCGGTTCCGCCGGAGATGCCGTCGGCGACCGCCTCGTCCGGCGACTGACGGCGGGCTCGCACGGAGCCGTACCAGCGTCCGACGAGCACGAGGGCCCCTGGCAGGGCGGCCGCGAAGCTGAGCACGCCGTAGACGACGGCCACGGTCAGTCCCTGGGAGGCGCCCAGGCCGGCGGCGCCGAAGGACCAGGCGGTGACGCCCTCTCGGGGGCCCCAGCCGCCGACGTTGAGCGGCAGGCTCATGGCGATCAGGGCCAGCAACGCGAGGGGCAGCAGCTCCAGCGGGGTCACGGCGGACCCGGCGACGCGTGCGGCGAGCAGGAACATCGCCACGTATCCGGCCAGCACCGCCACGGACGAGATCAGCACGGCGGGCCCGCTGTCGCGGTTCAGCAACGCGCCTCGCGCCTCGGCGAGGACGGCCCGGACCCGGCGGCCCCGGCCTCCGGCCGCGCTCGGCTTCCGGCCCATCCGGACCGCCGCCCAGATCGCCAGCGCGCCCAGCGCGGCGAGCACCGTCACGCCCGCGGCGTGGCGGGTCTGCTCCAGCACCGGGGACGGCAGCACCAGCAGGACCGTTACGCCCACGACTGCCAGCACCAACTGGCCCGCGGTGCGCTCGATCACCACCGCGCGCACGCCCCGGCCCATGTCCCCGGAGCTCTTCCCGTGCCGCACCGCCCGGTGCACATCGCCGAGGACACCGCCGGGCAGCGCCGCGTTGAGGAACAGCGCGCGGTAGTAGTCCGCGACGGCCGGCCCGAGCGGCAGCGTGATGCCCAGCGCCCGCGTCACCGCGCACCAGCGCCATGCGCTGAACACCGTGGTCAGCACGCCGATCCCGATCGCCGCCCCCAGCGTCCCACCGTCGATCCGCCGCAGCCCGTCCACGAACACGCCGGTACCCATCTGCCAGAAGATGACAGCGAGGATGACCGTTCCGGCAAGCGTGCCGAAGTGGGTACGCAGGGCGCGGGTGAACTTGGAGGTGGGGCGGGGGTGGGACTCCGCGAGAGCCTCCGGCGAGGTGCCGCCCGGCGTCGCACCGGACATCACCGGGGCCGCGGACCGGGCACCGCTCACGCGTGCCGTCACCTCACGGGACACCGCGTCGGCCTCGGCGCGGTGACCGACGACCGACTTCGTCCGCACGTCCGTCGCCCCCCTACGGGGCTCCGGGGTGGACACGGACCCACTGGAAGCCAAGACCGAGGCCGCGTCCGTCGAGGCCTCGTCCGTCGAAACCGCACGGCAGTCCGGCGTGGCCGAAGGCCCGTCAGCGGTCATGTCCGAGAGTGCCCCGCGCAGTTCCGTGTCCGGCGGCGCCACAGTAATCGGCAGCCCGTGCGAAACCGTGTCCGGCGCCGCCACGGTCGTCGGCAGCCCGTGCGAAACCGTGTCCGGCGCCGCCACGGTCGTCGGCAGCCCGTGCGAAACCGTGTCCGGCGCGATCGCGCGCACCGCCCGGGCCGCGGGTGCGCTCGCCTTCACGCGGGCTCGGACTCCGCGTGGACGTACCCGTATGCGGTCCCCCGTCGCCGACGGGTGGGCCTCGACCGTTTCCTCCACCGGCGCTGTCATGAGACTCCGCCCGTCGGCCGGGGCAGGGCCAGGAGGTCGCTGTGGTGGACGACGACGCGGAGTTCACCGGCCGCGCTTGCCCGGAGGCGGTCGCGGAGGTAGGCGTCGGCGCGCTCGGTGAGTTCGGGGCGCTGTTCGCAGGCGGCGCCGACCCAGCCGCGCAGCCACTCCTCGGTGAGGTCCGTGTGTCGCGTGTCGAGCTGCCACGGGCTCGGGTGGACCCGGACCGTGGCGCCCTGCTGGGCGAAGGCCTCGCAGGCCGTGGTGATCGCGTCCGGGCCGAGCAGATCGCTCGCACGCTGGTGGGCGTTGAACGCCTCGGCGATCTCGGCGTCCATGGGGTGCGCGGGGACGAGGTCCACGCGGCCCACGACCGACAGGGTCAGCAGAGCGGGAACCCCGGCGCCCGCGCAGGCCGCGGCGAGCGCCTCGATCTCCTCACGGGTGAGCACGTCGAGCAGCGCGGACGCGGTGACCAGCGAGGCGCCGGCCAGGTCGTCCGC
>NZ_JBHVDX010000165.1:0-23446 GCF_042802555.1 Streptomyces sp. NPDC057474
GCTCGTCCGTGAGCCTGCCCTCGATCTCCACGCGGTTCGGACCATGGCCTACGGCCGACTGCCGGGGAATACGGGATCGCACGTCCTCCACCCCATCAGTCCCACCACCCCCGAGTCATCCACGGAAGGAAGCATCTTGGCGTCCGGCACAGGTTGCGTAAGGAGGACCCACGCCTCCTCCCTACGGATGAGATCCGGCCGCCCCATCCCAGGGGCGCGCGCCTCCTTGCCCCGCCTCCGAACGCAACCGCATCGCACCGGCGCCCGTTGCTCATCGCATGGAGAGCGGGTGCTGGCCGGTGGCCCTGCCGGCGATCGACGGCAGGCAGTACGTGTACCGGGTGTACGCCCCCGAGAACGCGCTGCCCGCCGACCTGTTCCGGGAGGCCTGGCACTGCCACGACGAGAGCCGTCTCCCACGCGCCTGTGGGACCTGTTCGACGCGGCGCCGATCCGCCAGGCGAACCAGGCGTCGGGCTGAGTGCGGACGGCGATGTCGGCGACCGCGACTCGTTTCTGACGGTTCATCAGTATTGAATGTTCCGGGCCCCGAGGCTACGTTCCGCGACACCACCGTCCGAGGCGAAGGGGTTGTCGCATGGCCGATGTCAGCGCGGAGGCACGCATCGAGGCACCCGCCGAGCAGGTCTGGGCCCGGCTCGTCGACTGGTCCGCGTACGGCGAGTGGAACACGACCCACACCGGTTTCCCCAAGGGCGGCCCAAAGACCCTCGAAGTGGGCGGCACCTTCCAGGAGAACATGAGGCTCATGGGCTTCCCGGCGGAGGTCGAGTGGACCATCGCCGAACTGGAACCCGCCCGCACCCTGGCCATCCGCGGCAAGGGCCCGATGGCCGTGGACCTCGCCACCCGCTACACCCTGACCCCCGACGGCGACGCCACCACGGTCCGCATCGACGGCCGGTTCACCGGCGCGGCCGTCTCCCTGATGGCGGGCAAGCTCAAGGACTCAGCCACGGCCGCGCTCGACGAGTCCCTGCGCAAGCTGGGCGGCCTCGTGGCCTGACCCCGCGCCCGCCCGCACCACTCGCGCGCCCTGTGCACACGGAAGCGCCCCGCGGAACCAACCTCCGCGGGGCGCTCTCACGCACGTATCACCCACGCACGGCCGTCAGTCCTCGTCGGCGAGGATCAGGTACAGCTTCTTGCGGGCTTCGTTGATCACCGTCAGCGCCTTGTCGCGCTGGCCCTTGTCGCCGGTCTTCCAGACCTGGCCGAACGCCTCCATCAGACCGAAGCCGGCCTGCCGGATCTCGCTCAGCGCCTCCCAGTCGACCCCGCGCGAGGCCTCTTCCCAGGGGGCCTCGGGTCCTTCCTCGGCCGCGGTGCGACCGGCCTCGGTGAGCGAGAACAGCTTCTTGCCACCCTCGGTCGCACTGGCGATCAGTCCCTCGTCCTCCAACAGCTGGAGGGTGGGATACACCGAGCCGGGGCTGGGCTTCCACGCCCCGCCACTGCGCTCGGCGATCTCCTGGATCATCTCGTAGCCGTGCATGGGCCTGTCCTTGAGGAGGGCCAGGATCGACGCGCGTACGTCGCCCCGCCGTGCCCTTCCCCTGGGTCCGCCTCGGCCGCGCCCACCCCAGGGGCCCCCGCCGAAGGGTCCGAAGGGCCCGGGACCACCATGGCCCGGCCCGAAGGGCCCGAAGGCGGCGCGCAGCGCCTCGGCGTCACCTCCGCCGCGGGGGTGCTCCCCACCACGGCGTCCATGTCCACGCTCGAATCCGAAGTCCTGTCCACGGGAACGCATCGCAATCACTCCATTCCATCGTTGATCTGTCGCGATGGCTCAACGATATATCGGAACCTGTCGCATGACAACCCCCGACTCGAAACGCCGTCGTGGTCTACTGCCGCGCATGCCCTTGTTGCTGCTCGACCTGGACAACACCCTGATCGACCGCGACGCGGCCTTCCGCGACGCCGCAGCCGCCTTCCTCTCCGCGCACGGCCTGCCCGACACCGACCTGCCGTGGGTGACCACCGTCGATGCCGGCGGCTACACCCCTCGTCACGAGGTCGCCGCCGCCCTGACCGACCACTACGGAAGCGCGGTACCACCCATCGCCGTCCGCACCCTGCTCGACACCGGCGCCGCCGACCGCGTGGTCCTGGCGCCCGCCACCCGCGAGGCACTGGACAGAGCGCGGATGGGCGGCTGGACCTGCGTCATCGTCACCAACGGCCGGACCGTCCAGCAGGAGGCGAAGATCCGCCACACCGGGCTCGACCGGCTCGTCCAGGGCTGGGCCGTCTCCGAAGCCGTCGGCCACAAGAAGCCGGAACCGGAGATCTTTTACGCCGCGGCCGCCACCGGCGGCCTCCCCCTGCCCGGCGCATGGGTCATCGGCGACTCACCGCACGCCGACATCGCGGGCGCCGACGCACTCGGTCTGCCCAGCGTGTGGGTGGCCAACGGCCGCGCCTGGGCCCAGGACTCCTACCGGCCCACCCACATCGCGGCCGACATCACCTCCGCGATCCACCACGTCATCAGCACACCGAACCGATCGGAATAGCCATATAGCCACGCCTGGCCGATCCCCGAAAGGACGCCGCCGATCCCCCGCACACCGTCCCCGTCGACGCCCCCTCTAGGGTGCGTGAATGATCTCCAACAGCTACCTCTCCGAACTGTTCTCGCTGGACGGCCGGGTCGCCGTGGTGACGGGCGGCAGCTCCGGCATCGGCAAGGCCATCACCAGGGCTCTCGCCCGGGCGGGGGCGAGCGTGGTGATCGTCGCGCGCAAGGAGGCGGAGCTGACGGCCACGGTCGACGAACTGACGGCGGACGGCTGCCGGGCGGCCTGGGTGAGCGGCGACCTGAGCACCCGAGCCGGCGTGCGCGCTGTGGCGGAGCAGGCGGTCGAGTCGTTCGGCGAGCCCGACATCCTCGTCAACAGCGCCGGGATCAACCTGCGACCGCCGATGAGCGAGTTGGACGAGGACGTGTGGGACACCACCATGGCCGTGAACCTGGACGCGCCCTTCCTACTGGGCCGGCGCTTCGGGCCCGGCATGGCCGAGCGGGGCTACGGTCGCATCATCCACATCACCTCCCAGCAGGCACACCGGGCGTTCGTCCGAAGCGGCGCGTACGGCGTCTCCAAGGGCGCGCTGGAGTCGCTGGCCCGCTCGCAGGCCGAGGCATGGTCGCCCCACGGCGTCACCTGCAACACCCTGGTCCCCGGCTTCGTCCCGACCCCGCTCAACACGCGGCTGTCGTCCGACCCGGAGCAGGTGGCCGCGCTCGCCGCGCGCACGCTGGCCGGACGCAACGGGCTGGCCGACGACTTCGCCGGAGCCGCGGTGTTCCTGGCCGGCCGCTCCGCCGGCTACATCACCGGGCAGGCGGTCTTCGTCGACGGCGGCTTCTCCGTCCACTAACCCGAACCCGACGACCCGACGCCGTACGAAACTCGGCAGTCCACCGCCGTACGAACTCGGCATCTTGCGCAAGCGACCAGCGAACGCCCGCCCCGGGGCCAACCGGCAACCCCCGGCCCCGAATGGCCCCCGAAAACCGGTCCACCATCCCGGAATTGGCCTTGGCCCGCGGCTTCAACGACCGCTTAGCGTCGTCCCATGCGCATTCGTATCGTCGACGCCTTCACCGACCGCCCCTTCTCCGGCAACCCCGCCGGAGTCCTCCTCCTCGACGCCTTCCCGGACGACGCCTGGCTGCAGAACGTGGCCACAGAGGTCAACCACGCCGAGACCGCGTTCGCCCACCCCCTCCCGGCGGGCGGCGAGGCCGACTGGGCACTGCGCTGGTTCACACCGGTCGCCGAGGTGGCGATGTGCGGCCACGCCACACTGGCCACCGCACATGTCCTGACCAGCGCGAACACCCATGAGGGTGCAGTGCGGTTCGCCACGCGCAGCGGGGTCCTCATCGCCACGCCCCGGCCGGACGGCTCCCTCACCCTCGACTTCCCGACCGCGCCCCTCACCCCGGTCGCCGTCCCGGAGGGCGTCGCCGAGGCTCTGGGCGCCGAGCCGCTCAGCGCCGTAGACACCGGCCCGAACGTGGGCGACCTGCTGGTCGAGCTCGCCGACGAGAAGACGGTCCTGGGCCTCACCCCCGACCTGCGAACCCTCGGCCGCTACTCCGAGCGCGGCATCATCGCCACCGCCCGCGCCGCGGACCCCTCCGCCGGCCACGACTACGTCTCGCGCTGCTTCTTCCCCAACCTCGGCATCGACGAGGACCCGGTCACCGGCAGCGCCCACACCGCACTGGCCCCGTTCTGGTCCGAACGCCTGGGCAGCCCGGACCTCACCGGCCTCCAGGCCTCCCCCCGCTCGGGCCACGTCCGCACCGAACTCCGCGGCGACCGCACCCTGCTCTCCGGCCGCGCGGTCACGGTCATCGACGGCGAACTCCTCGCCTGACCACACGGTCCTGACTGCACGGTCCTGACCGTACGGCTGTCACCTACGGGGTGGGCAGCCAGTCCACCTTCCCCGCCAACAGCGCGTACCCCACGAACGCCCCGATGTCGAGCAGCGAGTGGGCCACCACGAGCGGGCCCACTCGCCCCCACCGCCGGTACAGATAGACGAACACCACGCCCATCACCATGTTGCCGATGAAGCCGCCGATGCCCTGATAGAGGTGGTACGACCCGCGCAGCACCGAGCTGGCGGCGAGCGCGCTCCCCGGTGACCAGCCCAGTTGCTGGAGCCTACGCAGCAGATACCCGACCACGATGACCTCTTCGAGGACCGCGTTCTGGATCGCGGAGAGGATCAGCACGGGGTACTTCCACCACACCTCGGGCAGCGCCTCCGGTACCACGGTGAGGTTGAAGCCGAGGCCGCGGGCCGCCAGATAGAAGGCGATCCCGGTGCTGCCGATCACCGCGGCGATCGCCGCGCCCCGGCCGAGGTCGGGCCACGGCTTCGTACGGTCGAACCCGAGGGTGCGCAGCCCCGCGCCCTCGCGCAGCAGGAAATGCGCGACCAGCGCGACGGGCACCAGGGCGGTCGTGATCCCGAAGAGCTGCCACGCGAGGTCGAGCCAGGGCCGGCCCGGCGCGGCCGAGGCGTTCATGGTGGCCGCCTGGTCCTTCAGCCCACCCGGCTTGGTGACCGACCCGATGAAGCTGATCAGCGCGGACACCCCGCTCGCGCCGAGCGAGAGCCCGAGCACGAGCAGTGTCTCGTCCCTCAGAATCCGTCGGCCCGGCCGCTCCCACGGCACCGCATCCCCCACCGACTCCGCCTGCCCCTGCACCCACGCCTCCAGTTGTCCGGCCCCGCCGAGGGTCCATCATCACCCGCGACGGTCCGGAACATTCCGGCGGTGTCCTTTCAGGGCCTCGCACCCGGGACCTCTCACCCGACGGCGACGGCGGCGCCCCCTTCAGAGGCCGCCCACGCCCGCCGTGAGGTCGCTCACCCCAGCGGCACCGGCTCCGGCAGCCCGACCGGCCAGCTGTGGACCGGCTCCCCGGAGTGCATCAGCTCGCCGTACCGCCGCGTGGTGGCGGCCAGCGCCGCGTCCCGGCCGAGGCCCTTGGCCAGAGCCCGGTGGAACGTTTCCACCTGCCAGGAAGCCCCGTTGACCCGGCGTCGGCAGCGCTCCTCGATCACACCGAGGTAGAAGTCCCGGTCGACCGGCTCGACACCCCACGCGTCCAGCCCCACCTCGGCGAGCGGCAACAGCTCGTCCCGTACGAGGTTCACCGCGTCCACCGGTCCCACCCCGCCGTAGCGCCCGCGCGGCCACTGCAGCCGCGCGTCGATGCCGTGCCGGCACGCCTCGTCGAAGTTGGCGGCGGCCGCCTCGAACGGCAGCCGCGTCCAGACGGGCCGCGACTCCTCGGCGAGGGCGCGTACGACCCCGTAGTAGAAGGCCGCGTTGGCGATCACGTCCGTGATGGTCGGTCCGGCGGGCAGCACCCGGTTCTCGACGCGCAGGTGCGGGACCCCGTCGGCGATGCCGTAGACGGGACGGTTCCAGCGGTAGATCGTGCCGTTGTGCAAGGTGAGTTCGGCGAGTGAGGGAACGCCGCCCGCGTCGAGGACGCCGATCGGATCCTCGTCGTCGCAGATGGGCAGCAGGGCAGGGAAGAAACGCAGGTTCTCCTCGAAGAGGTCGTACGCCGAGGAGATCCACCGCTCACCGAACCAGGTGCGCGGCCGCACCCCTTGGGCCTGGAGTTCGGGCGGCCGGGTGTCGGTGGACTGCTGGAACAGCGGCGGCCGCGACTCGCGCCACAGTTCGTGCCCGAACAGGAACGGCGAGTTGGCACCGATGGCTACCTGCGCGGCGGCGACCGCCTGGGCGGCGTTCCACACGTCGGCGAACCGGCCCGGGGTGACCTGGAGGTGCAGCTGCACGGAGGTGCAGGCGGCTTCGGGCGCGATGGACTTCGAGGTGCAGACGAGCCGCTCCACCCCGTCGATGTCCAGGGTGAAATCCTCACCGCGGGCAGCGACGATCTGATCGTTCAACAAGGTGTAGCGGTCGCCCGCGGAGAGGTTCGAGGAGACCAGGTCATCACGGTCCAGCGTGGGCAGAATGCCGATCATCACGATTCCCGCGCCCACCTCGATCGCTTTGCGGTCGGCATACGCGAGGGAGGTGCGCAGCTCCTCGGAAAGCTGGTCGAATACGCGGCCGTCCAGCCGATGTGGAGCAATGTTGACTTCCAGATTGAACATGGCGAGTTCTGTTTGGAAATCTCGGCTCGCAATCCGCTCAAGTACTTGCGCATTCATCATTCTCGGCAGACCGTCGCCGTCGACGAGGTTCAGCTCGATCTCCACACCCATGAGGTTTCTGGGTCGGTCGAACCGCTTCTCCTCCAGCAGCCGCGCCAGCCCCACCAGGCACTGCCGCAGCTTGTCGCGGTACTGCTGGCGATCGGAGAGGCCAAACGGCCCCGCCACGACCTTCTCCCCCATCGAAGTGTCCCTCCTCGGATGGGCAGGCCGACGTGCCGGCCACTGCTGTCCCGGGTCCACGGTTGATGATGCCCAGGCAGAGCCATCGATAACGTCCCACGCGGGACCTGCACACGCTAGGCTGAGCGCGGTCACCTCCGACCTTATTCACTCGGCGTGCTTCTGGCACATTCAGCGGGCAAGTATGAACACGCGCTTTCTGTCCGGCGCTTTCGTGAAAAGCGCCGACGAGAACCGGCCGTCCACTACGCGACGGTAATCCGAGGTCACCGACGCGCCCCCCGCAGGAAAACGGGTTGATGCCCATGTCCCGGCGACCGGATACCGCCTTGCTCTTCATATCCGGAACGGCTAGACGAAACCTCGTGTGAACACGTGTCGTATAAACTCCGCAAACGAGGCTGAGAGCCGGCACTCGCGGTCCTCGGTCCTGCCGTCAGCCACGCGCGGCGGACCCTACCCACGCACCGGACCCCGTGCACCCGTCTCTCCGATACCCGAGAGCTGACAGCGCCGTCCGCCCCCGCCCTCGCGCCACCGTGCCTGTCGAATTGAGAGGCGACCCACCATGCCGCTGCATGTCCCCCCGGCTCCCGCGCCCGCCCTGCGCACCGTCCTCACGGCACTCGGTTCCCCCACCGCCGTCCACGAGGCGCGAACCCCCTCCCTGAAGAACGCCCAGGGCCCCGCCACACCCGAACTCCCGCTGCCCGTCCACGTACTCGACCGGATCACCCCCGAGGGCACGGGCATCGCCCGGCTCACCGGATGGCGGTTCCTGATCCGCTGCGGCGACCGCGCCGTGGCCGCCGCCGAGACCCGGCTGACCCCCGACGGCTGGGCGTTCTCGCACTTCTTCGAGGGCCCGTACATCACCTCGACCGAGCGCGCCCTGCGCCAGGCCGACGTCATGCAGCAGCCCTACCAGCCACGCCTGTTGTCGGTGCCCGAGCTGTACATGCTCATGCTCTGGCTGCACGCCGACCCCACCGCCGACGGCGCCACCGGCCACCCGGCACCGAGCGACCTGCTGGTCCCGCTGGCGCCCGCACCGCCCGGCATCGCGGCCCACCGACCACACCGGGTCACCGATCTCCTCCCGGTCTTGACCACCCGGCTGACAGCCGCCCCACTCCTGGGATCACCTGCCTGAAACCCGGGCCGCCTCGTCATTCGTACCGCTCGCGCCCCGCTGCCGATATCCCGGTAGCGGGGCGCTTGTTCCCGCTATCAAGAATTTCCGCTCTTCCGGGCGCCAATACGCTCGTACGAGCTATTCACATGTCTTTCGTCACCGGACTAGCCCCATCCGACCACTGTGAATCACCCGAAGGGACAGTGCGGTTGGGATGAACCGTCCGCACGGCTGATGCGTCATCAACCTGTGAGAAGCGGTGCTGCGAAATCCCTGCGGATTGACGCCCGTGGGGCAACACTGGGACCGGACCGATTTACCAACGGGGGGCGGTCATGAACGGGGCTTCAAGCCGCGGGACAGACAAAACAGCCATCTCAGACCACACGACACAGCGAAAGATCCCAACAACCATGTGCCAGCACCAGCCACTGTGCCCGACCGCCGAATCCGCCGACCGGGAAGGCGCCCGACACGTGGCGCACCACCCGGAGCAGGGATGGAGCCTGCTCTGCAACGGCGTTCTGCTCTTCGAGGACACCGGTGAGCTTCTGCCGGACGGCCAGATCATCGCCCCGCACCGCCCGATGGGCACCGACACGGTGATGACAGCCGCCTGAGCCGCACTCACGTGCACCCAGGGCGAGCGTCCCCGCACAGGACGTCCGCCCGGACAGAAGTGGGGCCGGCCGGAGAAGCACTCTCCGAACCGGCCCCGACGCGTATCCGCAGGTGACTACTCTTCGTAAGCGTCCAGCGGCGGGCAGGAACAGACCAGGTTCCGGTCCCCGAAGGCCTGGTCGATCCGGCGCACCGGCGGCCAGTACTTGTCGGCGGGCGAGACCCCGGCCGGGAAGACCGCCTCCCCGCGCGTGTAGGCGTGCTCCCACGTCCCGCCGAGCGCGGCCGCGGTGTGCGGCGCGTTCCGCAGTGGGTTGTCATCCGCGGGCCACTCGCCCGAGCCGACCTTCTCGATCTCCGCGCGGATCGCGATCATCGCCTCGCAGAACCGGTCCAGCTCACCGAGGTCCTCCGACTCGGTCGGCTCGATCATCAGCGTCCCTGCCACCGGGAACGACATCGTCGGCGCGTGGAAGCCGTAGTCGATCAGCCGCTTGGCAATGTCGTCGACGCTCACCCCGGTCGACTTGGCCAGCGGCCGCAGGTCGATGATGCACTCGTGCGCCACAAGCCCGCCCGGGCCGGTGTAGAGCACCGGGTAGTGCGGCTCCAGCCGCTTGGCGATGTAGTTGGCGCTGAGCACCGCCACCTGCGTGGCCCGCTTCAGCCCCTCACCGCCCATGAGCCGGACGTAAGCCCACGAGATCGGCAGGATGCCTGCCGAACCCCACGGCGCCGCCGAGATCGGTCCCACGCCGGTCTCCGGGCCGGCCGCCGGCTGCAACGGGTGGTTCGGCAGATACGGCGCCAGGTGCTCGCGCACCGCCACCGGCCCGACGCCCGGCCCCCCGCCGCCGTGCGGGATGCAGAACGTCTTGTGCAGGTTCAGGTGCGAGACGTCACCGCCGAAGTGGCCCGGCTTGGCGAGACCCACCAGCGCGTTGAGGTTGGCGCCGTCGACGTACACCTGGCCGCCCGCATCGTGCACCTGCGCGCAGATGTCGGCCACATGCTCCTCGAACACCCCGTGCGTCGACGGATACGTGATCATCAACACGGACAGCTCGTCGCGGTACTGCTCGATCTTCGTCCGCAGGTCCTCGACGTCGATCTCACCGTCCTCGGCGGTCTTCACGACGACGACCTTCATACCGGCCATGACGGCGCTCGCCGCGTTGGTGCCGTGCGCGGAGGACGGGATGAGGCACACGGTCCGCTGCTCGTCACCGTTGCCCCGGTGGTATCCGCGTACGGCCAGCAGCCCGGCCAGCTCACCCTGCGAGCCCGCGTTGGGCTGCAGCGACACCTTGTCGTAGCCGGTGGCCTCCGCCAGCCGCTCCTCCAGCTCACGGATGAGCGTGAGATACCCCTGCGTCTGCGCGGCGGGCGCGAACGGATGCAGCTGCCCGAACTCCGGCCACGTCACCGGCTCCATCTCGGTGGTCGCGTTGAGCTTCATCGTGCAGGAGCCCAGCGGGATCATGCCCCGGTCCAGCGCGTAGTCCCGGTCGGCGAGCCGGCGCAGGTAGCGCAGCATTGCGGTCTCGGAGCGGTAATCGTGGAACACCGGGTGCGTGAGGTAGTCGTCCGACCGCAGCAGCACCTCCGGCAGCCTGTCCGCAACGGCGGCGTCGAGGGCCTCTACGTCCCCCTCCACCCCGAACGCGGTCCATACGGCGCCCAGCTGCGCCCGCGTCGTGGTCTCGTCGCAGGACATCGACACCAGGTCGGCGTCCACGGCGTGCAGGTTCACGCCATGTTCCCGCGCGGCCGCCACGACCTCGCCGGCCCGCCCCGGCACCCGCACGGTGAGCGTGTCGAAGTACGCCCCGTGCACGACCTCGATCCCACCGGCCGCGAGCCCCGCGGCGAGCACAGTGGCGTACCGGTGCGTACGCCGGGCGACGGTCCGCAGCCCCTCCGGCCCGTGGTACACGGCGTACATACCGGCCATCACGGCGAGCAGCACCTGCGCCGTGCAGATGTTGCTGGTCGCCTTCTCCCGGCGGATGTGCTGCTCCCGCGTCTGCAGGGCGAGCCGGTACGCCTTGTGCCCGTCCGCGTCCACGGAAACCCCGACGAGCCGCCCGGGCAGGCTGCGCGCGAACTTCTCCCGCACAGCCATGTAACCCGCGTGCGGCCCGCCGAAGCCCATCGGCACACCGAACCGCTGCGTCGTCCCCACCGCGATGTCGGCGCCCAACTCACCGGGCGAGACCAACAGCGTCAAAGCCAGCAGATCGGCGGCGACGGTGACGAGCGCGCCGAGCTCGTGCGCCTGCTCGATGACCGGCTTCAGATCCCGTACGGCACCGGAGGCGCCCGGGTACTGGAGCAGCACCCCGTTGATTTCACGCCCGGCGATGTCGGCCGGAATCCCGTCACTGAGATCGGCGACGACGACCTCGACCCCGGTCGGCTCGGCCCGGGTCTCGATCACGGCGGTCGTCTGCGGCAGCGCGTCCGCATCGACGAGGAAAAGTCCCTTCTTGTTCTTCCCCATGCGCCGGGACAACGCCATGGCCTCGGCGGCGGCGGTGCCCTCGTCGAGCAAGGAGGCCCCGGAGGTGGGCAGACCGGTCAGTTCGGCCACCATGGTCTGAAAATTGAGCAGCGCCTCGAGCCGACCCTGGGAAATCTCGGGCTGATACGGCGTATAGGCGGTGTACCAGGCCGGATTCTCCATGACGTTCCGCAGAATCACGGGCGGCGTGAATGTCCCGTAGTACCCGAGCCCGATCATCGAGCCGAGCACCTGGTTGCGGTCCGCGAGGGAACGCAGCTCGGCGAGCACCTCGGCCTCGGTACGCGCGCCAGGAAGGTCCAGCGCCTCGGCGTTCTTGATCACATCCGGGACCGCGGCGGCCGTCAGCTCGTCGAGCGAGCCGTACCCGACGTGCGCGAGCATCTTGGCCCGGGCCTCGACATCTGGTCCGATATGGCGCCGCTCGAAGGGGATTCCCTGTTCGAGCTCGGAGAGCGGAATGCGATGGGCGGTCATTGCGGAGGCCTCCTGGTCTGACGCGACCTTCGAGGGGCACCACGGCACGGGTGCCCCGACGGCCTCCCCCTCTGTCATCTCGACCTGAGAGCTTCACCGGTCCAGGTACGAACCGGCTTTCACCGTCGGTGAGAGCGGAAGCCGTGACACCCGCCCTGCTTTCCAGAGTGACCTCGTCCGTGCGGTACGTGGGCCTGAGAGATTCTGGGGAGGATTTGCTCCTTCGGCGCCTCCGGATGGTGTCCGGAGGACTCTCCCGCACGGGGTCAGCAGCCGTTGCCAGCGTATCAGCGCGGTGCACGCACGAGTCTTCGAGTGGCCACCTTCCCCGATGTGCCCTTTCGTAGTGGTGAGGGATGATTCGCGACACCTCTGCGACCACCTGGAGGGCCCGTGCAGACCGACATCGATCCGCGCAACCTGATCGGCCGCAAGGCGTTCGACCGCAAGGGCAGCAAGATCGGCACCGTGGACGAGGTCTACCTCGACGACGCGACCGGCATCCCCGAGTGGGCCGCCATACGCATGGGCCTCTTCGGCCGCGACGCCTTCGTCCCCCTGGAGCCCAGCGAACTCGTCGAGGGCTCCCTCCGCGTCCCCTTCGACCGCGCCCTCATCAAAGACGCCCCCGACTTCGGCGTAGGCCGCCACCTCTCCCCCGAACAAGAACTCCAGCTCTACCACCACTACAGCCTCGACATAGCCCCGCCCCCACCCATGGACCACGACTTCGGAAACGTGGCGGGCCAGGAAGACGCCTAGCGAAGCGCCCTCCCAACCTCGCTCACCCCAGGCCCCACACCCGCACGCCTTCCGACGCCACTCCCCCTCACCTCGTGCATCTTCGTGCGCTGTTCCCCTTCAGCCCCGCAGCTTCTGGCGCTGTTCCCCTTCACCCGCACGCCTTCCGCGCCGCTGCCCCGGCCCTGCCCTGCCCTGCCCTGCCCCCGCAGCTTCTGGCGCTCCTCGCCCTCACCCCCGCGGCAATCTCGTGCCGCACCCCTCACCCCGCCTCACCCCGCTCGTCTCTCGTGCGCCCCTTTGTCCCACGCACTTTCTCGCGCCGGCCCCTTGATCCGCCGCAACGGCGCTCAACCACAACGGGGCAGTCCGGCGGTCCCCCACCAGCCTCATCCCCGCACCCCACCCGACACCAGCGGCAACGGCTCCGCCGGTTCCAGCCCCGGATCGTCCGTTCTGAAGGTCCGCACCCGCCCGGGCTCCACGTCATCCGGCGTCTCGAACCGCACGGTCACCCGCCCCAGCCCACTCCCCTGCACCCACCCGTGCCCGTACTCGGTATGCCGCACGTCATGCCCGGCCCTCCACAGCCGCTCCCCACCCGCACTCTCCTCGACCACAGGCTCCTCCGCAGCGGAACCAGACTCCTCCTCCGCAAGGTCCGGCTCCCCCGCCGCCTGCGCGAACAAGTCCTCCTGCGTGTAATCGGCGAGCCCACTCACGCCCACCCCCAGCAACCGCACCCCACCCGTCGTGTCCACGGCCTCCAGCAACCGCGCCGCGGCCTCCCGCACCACCGCCGGGTCGTCCGTGGGCCCCCGCAACGTCTCGGACCGGGTCAACGTCGAAAAGTCGTACCGCCGCACCTTCAACACGATCGTCCGCCCCGACAGCCCGGCCCCCCGCAACCTCCGCACACACCGATCCGCGAGCCGCTGCACCTCCATCCGAACCCGCACCCGGTCATGGATGTCCACGTCGTACGTGTCCTCCACCGACACCGACTTCGTGTCCCGCTCAGCCACCACCGCCCGGTCGTCCCGCGCCAGCGCCATCGCGTACAGCCCGTGCCCATGGGCCTTCCCCAGCAGCCGTACGACCTCGTCCTCCCCGGCCTCCACGATCTCCTCGACCGTGATGATCCCGGCCCGCCGCAGATGGTCCCCGGTCGCCGGGCCCACCCCCGGCAGGATCCGCACGGACATCGGCCCCAGCAACGCCCGCTCGGTCCCTGGCTCGATCAGCACCAGCCCGTCCGGCTTGGCCTGCTCGGAGGCGATCTTCGCGAGCATCTTGCAGGCCGCGAGCCCCACGGATCCCGTCAGCGCGGTCACCGCCCGTATGTCCGCACGCAACCGCACCCCCGCCAGCCGCGCCGACTCCTCGTCCCAGGCCGCGCCCCCGGCCTCCAGGTCCACGAACGCCTCGTCCAGGCTCAACGGCTCCACCAGCGGCGACAGATCACGCAACATCGCCATGACCTGCTCACTGATCGCCCGGTAGAACGTGAAGCGCGGCGTGAGGTACGCGGCGTTGGGCGCGAGTCGACGCGCCTGCGCCATCGGCATCGCAGAGTGGACCCCGAAGACCCGCGCCTCGTACGAGGCGGTCGCGACCACCCCGCGCGGCCCGAGCCCGCCCACGACAACGGCTTTCCCGCGCAGACTCGGCTTGGATGCCTGCTCCGCCGAGGCGTAGAAGGCATCCATGTCGAGATGCAGGATCGTGGGCACGGTTCTCACATCTCCGATGCTGCCCTACGCCACTGACAATGCCCCGGCCGACCTGCGCCACAGGCCACGGCATACGCCGTGCACGACTGGCTCCACAAGCCAGGCCGCGCCCCGAACCGCCTGGGGCGAACAGCGCCGACGCCCTCAGACCGCCCGGTTGCGCCGCCGCGCGAGCTCGTCCGCCGGATTGTGGGCCACGAGCGTCTCCCCCGTGTCGACCCGCTCCCCGTGCAGCTGCGAGAGAGCGCTTTCCACATCACGCCAGACCACCCCTACGGCGATCCCGAATACCCCCTGGCCGCCCTGGAGCAGTGCGTGGACCTCGTCGGGCGATGTGCATTCGTAGACCGTCGCCCCGTCACTCATCAGCGTCATCCGCTCCAGATCGCTGAAGCCCCGCTCCCGCAGGTGCTGGACGGCGGTGCGGATGTTCTGCAGTGACACTCCCGTGTCGAGGAACCGTTTCACGATCTTCAGGACGACGACGTCCCGGAAGCTGTAGAGCCGCTGCGTCCCCGACCCCTGGGCGGACCGCACACTCGGCTCCACGAGACCGGTACGGGCCCAGTAGTCGAGCTGTCGATAGGTGATGCCTGCGGCCGCACACGCGGTGGGACCGCGGTAGCCGACCTTCTCGTGCGGCTCGGACGCCGCCTCCGCGCTGTTCCCCTGCACAGCCGTGGGCCGCTGCGGGACGTGACCGGCCGCGCTGCCGTGAAGCGGGTACGGGCCGCCGTCCCCCAGCCTGCGTCCGGGGGCACCCCCAGCCGTACCGTCGCCGCTGCTTCTCACGCCGACCTCCGTCCTTGACCTGCCTTATCGACGGTAGGCAGCCGCCAGGGGTGCGTCAACGACCACCGCACTCGCCACGCCGAGTGATAATCACCCTGAGAGTGGTTTCCCGTGCCCTCCCGCGGGGAAAGGCTAGCCGAATGCCCGGCGGCGGAGCTGCCTACCAGCGCACTGACACGTGGCATGTGCCGAACCCCCGGCTGACACCCCCACCGATTGGGCCCGCGCTCACGGCGCCGCTGCCCCGACCACTCCGGCCGGCCATACCGGCCGCGGACCTGCCCACCCTTCGCTTCGATGCCCCGCAGGTGGCGCTCGCGGCCCGTCTCATCCACCACAACGGCCCTGGGCCACCACGCCCCGGCGGTCCACGACGCCTTGAGCCCCGAACCCGCACACCTGCCACCGGTGACGACCGGCGGCGTCAAGGCCCCACGGCCCTGTACGACCGCCCGCCCGACCTCACTGGCTGTTCGTTCCGAAGTCCTCGGGCGAGATCTGGTCGAGGAACTCGCGGAACTTCTCCACCTCGTCCTCCTGCTCGTCCGGGATCGCGATGCCGGCGTCGTCGAGCACCCCGTCACTGCCGAAGATCGGCGTCCCGGTGCGCAGCGCCAGCGCTATGGCATCGGACGGCCGGGCACTCACCTCGACCCCACTGGCGAACACCAGCTCCGCGTAGAAGACGCCCTCACGCAGGTCGGTGATGCGCACTTCCGTGAGCTCCTGGCCGACGGCCTCCAGCACGTCCTTGAACAGGTCGTGGGTCAGCGGTCGCGCGGGGGCCATGCCCTGCTGGGCGAAAGCGATCGCCGTCGCCTCCCCCGGACCGATCCAGATGGGGAGGTAACGGTCGCCTCCCACTTCGCGCAGGAGCACGATCGGTTGGTTGGAGGGCATTTCGACCCGGACACCTACGACATCGAGCTCGTTCACACAGCAACCCTAGGCCGTGCTCGGGATGTTTGGGTAGTCGGGCACAGATCGGCCGACCGATCCGCCACAGGCGAACACCGCGCCTCAGCGGAGCCGTACACCCAGCGCGCTCTGCACGAGCGCGGCATGCAGCTTGACCGTGAGCCCCGCCAGCTCCCTCGTGCGGTCCTCTGCATGCGCCCTGGTCTGCGGGTTACGGTGCCGACGCAGGGGCGCCACGACCTGATCGACGAGCCCCGCCTCACGGTCCGCCGCGGCCCGCATCACCCTCAGATGCCGGGGCTCGATACCGAACCGCCCCAGTTCCACCACAAGCGTGGCGACGGTGAGGGCCTCGGCGTCGAACGACCCGTCCGGCAGCGAGGCCACCAGCCCGTACGACTCCCACTCGGTCAGCTGCTCCTCTTCGATCCCGGCGCCGGCGACGAGCTCGCCGCGCCCGATCCGGGCGGCCGTCGGCTCCTCGGGCTCCCCGAAGAGCTCGCTCAGGCGCTCCACGTCACCGACGTCTCGCTGGCGCCCCACGGACGGCAGCCGTACGTCCTCGCCGCGCTCCAGGGCCTCCAGATACTCACGGATCACCTTGAGCGGCAGATAGTGGTCCCGCTGCATCCTGAGGACGTGTCCAAGGCGCTCGACGTCCTCGGCACTGAACTTGCGATACCCCGAGGGGGTTCGCTGCGGCTCGATGAGCCCCTCCGACTCCAGGAAACGGATTTTGGAGATCGTTACTTCGGGGAACTCCTCGCGCAAGGCGTTCAGCACCGTGCCGATGCTCATCAGGCCACTGTCCGCGGCGGCGGTGCCGTGGTCGGCACCACCGCTCGTTGTTCGAAGCATGGACCTTCCCTGGGGATCCCCCCGGACGCAGTCCGGGGGAGGGTCAGTAGCCCCGCTGGCTCGCGTAGAAGACCAGCCGGTACTTGCCGATCTGCACCTCGTCACCGTTGTGCAGGGCGACCTGGTCGATCCGCTCACGATTGACGTACGTGCCGTTCAGGCTGCCGACGTCGGCGACTGTGAACGAGCCGTCCTGACCTCGGCGGAACTCCACGTGGCGGCGCGACACGGTCACGTCGTCCAGGAAGATGTCGCTCTGCGGGTGACGGCCCGACGTGGTCAGATCGCCGTCCAGCAGGAACCGGCTGCCCGCGTTCGGGCCGCGGCGCACGACCAGGAGCGCCGAGCCGAGCGGCAGCGCGTCTACGGCGGCCTGGGCCTCGGGGGAGAGCGCCGGCAGCTGGGTCTGGCCGGTGACCTCGGAGTCGTAGGCCTCGAGGCCGGAGATGGAGATCGTGGAGGTCGTCTCGGACGGACGCTCGGCGGCCGCGCCGGCCCGCAGCGGAGCACCGCAGTTCGAGCAGAAGCGGCTGTTCTCCGCGTTGCGGTTACCGCACCTCGTACACACCAGGGCCGACATCGACGGATCCTCCTGCCGCGGCTGCCCCGCCGGGGCATTGGACGCATACGGGTCGGTGGCAAACCCTCCACCCGTACCTGAGGTTGACGGTTCCCCGAAACCTATGCGGCCCGACTGGGCAGGGTCAACAGACGGCGCGCCCTGACCTCCGGAAATGTCACCTCCCGGACCAGCGACCTGGTCCCGGAACAGAGGGCGCTCACCGCCCTGGTCCTCCGCTTCCGATGGCTGCGCGCGATGGCGGGAGGTCGCGTTGTCGCTGCCCTCTCGCGCGCTCTTGCCGAACAACTTCGCAAACAACTTCACGGGCGATTCCCCTTGACCGAAACAGACCCGCCCGTGGGGCAGGACGAACCCTGACTGAACACACCGGCCGACCCGGACAACCTCACAACGTCCGTATCCACCAGACAGTTTCCACCACGCACCACCCATTCGGTGCGCCGACCCCCCGCAACCTCATGCCCTGGCCGGACGGGCCCCATGCACCTGCGGTTCACTGGGAGGACGACCGAGCGTAGTCAGGCCGCTTCGCCGCTCGCAAGGCGTCCACGACGATCTTGTCCGCCCGCTGCACGGTCACGGTGGCCTGCTCCTTCTCCAGTGTCTGCACCACGCCTCCGGGGATGTTCAGCGCGGGCTCGAGGTCCTGCGGGTTGCCGATGGCCTTGAAACGAAAGGGCTGGGTGATCTTGTTCCCGTCGACGCTGATTCCCTCGCCGGAATCGGTCAGATAGGTGCTGGCGACGACCCGCACGCCGTTCACCTGGATCGCCTCCGCGCCGGCCGCTCGCAGCTCCTGGATCGCGTCGAGCAACATGTCCGCCTCGACCGTTCCCTTCGTGTCGTTGATCGTCAGTGTGATGCCGGGTCCCTGCGCCGCCACCGTGCCCGCCAGAATGCCGAGTTGCCGCTCCTTCTCGACCGTCTGCTTGCGTGCCTCCTCGGCCTGGTCCGAGCTGTTCTCCAACTCGGTGCGCTGGCCTTCGAGACCCTGCTTCTCCTCCTCCAGACGCTGAGTACGGTCATCCAGTTCATCGAGGATGCGTACGAGATCTTCCTGGCGTGCCCCGCGCAGCGCGCTGTCGTCGTTGTTGGAGGCCACCTGGATGGCCAGACCGAAGCCGAGGCCGAACAGCAGGAGAGCCACGATGAGTTGGGCCCGGGTGAAGCGCGGCGGCCACAGCCCCTGAGCCAGCCGCTGCCGCCCGGTCAGCCTGTTCCTCTCCTTCTGCGGAGCCTCTACGGGCTCCTCGGCGGCCGTGGAGGGCGCTTCTTGGGGGAGTTCCCGGCGCAGCCGGGTCGTCGGTGTGTCGTCCTCTCCCCCGCCCGGAGTCGGCTTCGGCCTCGGCGTCTCGTCCCGCTCGCTCATCGGCCTCACGCCCGGAACACGTGCCGACGGATCGCCGCGGCGTTGGAGAAGATACGGATACCGAGGACGACCACGACGCCCGTGGACAGCTGGGCGCCGACGCCCAACTTGTCGCCGAGGAAGACGATCAGGGCGGCCACGACCACGTTCGACAGGAACGACACCACGAAGACCTTGTCGTCGAAGATGCCGTCCAGCATCGCGCGCAGACCACCGAAGACGGCGTCCAGCGCCGCCACCACGGCGATGGGGAGATACGGCTCGACGACCGCCGGTACCTCGGGCCGGACCAACAGTCCGGCCACGACTCCGAGGGCGAGGCCCAGTACGGCGATCACGATGTGCCCTTCTCTGTACTCGGTTCTGCTGTTCGTACGATCACGCTCGGCGCGGCCGGCACCCTGATGTCTTCCTCGACGGAGATGCTCGTCCGGATGCCGAAATTCTCCTGGAGGACATGCAGATACAGCCCGTCGGGGCTGTTCTGGAACCTTGTGCTCAGCCGCTGCCCGTCCCCCACCGCGAGGACCGTGTAAGGCGGCGCCAGCGGTTTGTTGTCGACCAGTATCGCGTCGCCCGCGGCCCTGATCGCCGACAGCGCGGTGAGCCGCTGGCCGTTGATCGAGATGGCTTCGGCGCCCGACTCCCACAGCCCGTTGACGACCCGCTGCATGTCCCGGTCGCGCACCCGACCGGTGTCCGAGAACCCGGACGTCTCCCGCGGGTCGCCGTCACCGCCCTGGCCGGCGTCCTTGGAGTCGTTGACGACGAGCCGCACCCCGGGACCGTGCACCTCGACGGCGCCCGACAGGATGCCCACCAGATCGTTCCCGTCGCTGCCGCCGTCGTCCTTGAGTGCCTTGCGCTGCCGTGCGCTCACATCGTCACGGAGCTCGTCCACGGAGTCCTCGAGCCTGTCCGCGGCAGCGGTCTCCTCCTGGATGCGGTCGATGAGCTCCTCACGCTCCTTGGCGACAACAGGAGCGCTTATCCGCGCCTGTGCCGCACCCACCGTCACCACGAGGGCCGCGAGCACCAGGCCGACCGCGAACCCCAGCTTGGCCCGCACCGTCTTCGGCATGCCCTCGGTGCCCGCGGCTTTCTTGCGGGCGGCGGCCTCGGCGTATCCGTCGTCGAGGCTGTGGTCCATGACGTTGGTGAGCAGCGACATGGAGGCGTCCGGACGCGACGGGCGCGTGGGTGTGCTCCGAACGGGGGGCTGCTGCGGCATGCCGCACATCGTCGCACGTCGGGAGCACTACCTCCGAATGGCCCCACCGGCGTGCCGGACAGGCCCCGTTGGAGGCACTTGTCCGGCACGCGCGTGCGAGACGGCTCAGCGGCCGGCGCTGTCCACCACCGCCGCCCACTCGTCGAGCAGGGCCTGCGCGGAGGCGTCGTCGGGCCCCTCGGCCCACAGATGCGTGACGGCCTCGGCCGGATCCGGCAGGACCATCACCCACCGGCCGTCCGTCTCCACGACCCGCACACCGTCGGTCGTGTCGACAAAGCGATCGCCGGCCTCCTCCACGACCCGCCGCATCACCAGGCCCTTGACGGCCCACGGAGTGGCGAGATCCCGCTTCAGGACGTGCGCCCGCGGAATCCGTGCGTCGATCTGGCTGAGCGTGAGCTGCGTCCGCGCCACCAGTCCGATGAGCCGCACGAAGGCCGCCGCCCCGTCGAAGACGCTGCTGAACTCCGGCACGATGAACCCACCGCGCCCGTCCCCGCCGAAGATGGTCGTCTCGTCCCCGCCGACCCGCGTCAGATCGTCCGGCGAGGTGGTCGTCCACTCGACCTGCGTGCCGTGGTACGCCGCGACCTGCTCGCCGATCCTCGTGGTGGTCACCGGCAGCGCCACCCGGCCACTCCGCCGCTCCGCGGCGACCAGGTCGAGCATGACCAGCAGGGCCCGGTCGTCCTCGACGATCCGCCCCTTCTCGTCGACGAGCGACAGCCGTTCACCGACAGGGTCGAACCGCACTCCGAACGCGGCCCGTGAGGACGCCACGATCTCGCCCAGCCGCACCAGCCCCGACCGCCGCATGTCGCCCGTCTCCGTCGGCCTCGACTCGTCGAGACCGGGGTTGATCGTCAACGAGTCGACGCCCAGCTTGCCGAGCAGACTCGGCAGCACGAGACCGGCACTGCCGTTGGACGCGTCCACGACGACCTTGAGTCCCGACTCGGCGATCCCGGTCGTGTCGACGTTCCGCAGCAACGACCCGGTGTACGAGTCGAACACACTCGCCGGAAAATGCAGGTCCCCGATCTCCCCCGGGAACGCGCGCCGGTACTCCTGCCGCGCGAACACCCGGTCCAGCTTCCGCTGGCTGGCCTGCGAGAGGTCGGCCCCCTGCCCGTCGAAGAACATGATGTCGACCGAGTCCGGAACCCCCGGCGTCGTCCGAATCATGATCCCGCCGGCACTGCCCCGCGCGGTCTGCTGCCGCGCCACCGGCAGCGGTACGTTCTCCAGATCCCGTACGTCGATGGCGCTGGCCTGCAGCGCCGAGATGACCGCCCGCTTCAGCGCGCGGGCGCCTCGGGAGTGGTCGCGGGCGGTGGTGACCGTGGAGCCCTTCTTGAGCGTCGTGGCGTACGCGCCCGCGAGTCTCACGGCCAGCTCAGGCGTGATCTCCACGTTCAGGATGCCGGACACACCACGGGCGCCGAACAGATGCGCCTGGCCCCTGGACTCCCAGATCACCGAGGTGTTGACGAAGGCGCCGGCCTCGATCGTCTTGAAGGGATAGACCCGTACGTTCCCCTGGATGATCGATTCTTCGCCGACGAGGCACTCGTCGCCGATCACCGCGCCGTCCTCGATCCGCGCGGCCCGCATGATGTCGGTGTTCTTTCCGACCACGCATCCGCGCAGATTGCTGTGCTGCCCGATGTACACGTTGTCGTGGACAACGGCCCTGTGCAGGAAGGCCCCGCTCTTCACCACGACGTTCGAGCCCACGACAGTGTGCTCACGGATTTCGACGCCGGCCTCGACCTTGGCGTAGTCCCCGATGTACAGCGGCCCCCGCAGCACGGCGTCGGGATGCACCTCGGCGCCTTCGGCGATCCACACCCCTGGCGAGAGTTCGAAGCCGTCGATCTCGACGTCGACCTTGCCCTCCAGGACGTCGGCCTGCGCCTTCACATAGCTCTCGTGAGTACCGACGTCCTCCCAGTACCCCTCGGCGACATAGCCGTAGACCGGCTTGCCCTCCTTCATCAGTTGCGGGAAGACATCGCCGGACCAGTCGACGGGAACGTCGGCCTCGACGTAGTCGAAGACCTCAGGCTCCATCACATAGATGCCCGTGTTCACGGTGTCGGAGAAGACCTGACCCCAGGTCGGCTTCTCCAGGAACCGCTCGACTTTCCCTTCCTCGTCCACGATCGTGATACCAAATTCCAGGGGATTCGGTACCCGTGTCAGACAGACAGTGACCAACGCACCCTTTTCCTTGTGGAAATTGATGAGCTCGGTGAGATCGAAATCGGTCAGGGCATCACCGGAGATGACAAGGAACGCATCGTCCTTCAGCGCTTCCTCGGCGTTCTTCACGCTCCCGGCGGTACCGAGTGGCTTCTCCTCATTGGCATAGGTGAGCTCCATCCCGAGCTCCTCGCCATCACCGAAGTAGTTCTTGACGAGTGACGCCAGGAACTGGACAGTAACGACGGTCTCGTTGAGCCCATGCCTTTTGAGCAGCCTCAGAACGTGCTCCATGATCGGGCGGTTCACCACGGGCAGGAGCGGTTTGGGCATGCTCGAGGTCATGGGACGAAGGCGTGTGCCTTCGCCTCCGGCCATCACGACGGCCTTCATGTCGGAAGCGTCCTCCTTGAAGAGACGACGGTCTAGCCGACTTCACCCGTCCAGATTGTCCCGCACATTTTCGAAGCGGGCCATCGAGCCACTACGGCCACCTCTGGGGCGGGCTCAATCGGCCATGGCGTCCGCACTGACAAGTCTGCGGACCTGAACCACGTAGAGGATCCCTGCCCACCAGTACAGCGTTGTACCCCATCCGGCGAACGCCCATCCGAAAATAGCAGCGAGTGACGAGATCCATCCACTTCCGTCACTGAGCAGCAGCAGCGGGAAAGCGCACATCAAGTTGAAGGTAGCCGCCTTCCCGAGGAAGTTCACCTGCGGCGGCGGATAGCCGTGCCGCCTGAGGATGCCCACCATCACCAGCAGAACCAGCTCCCGCAAGAGCAGTGCAGCGGTCAACCAGATTGGCAGAATCTCGCGCCAGGTGAGACCCACCAGGGTGGACAGAATGTACAGCCTGTCTGCTGCGGGATCGAGCAGCCGGCCAAGGCTGCTGATCTGGTTCCAGCGCCGCGCCAGCATGCCGTCCAGATAGTCACTGACGCCACTGAGAGCGATCACCAGGAACGCCCAGCCGTCGACCTTGGGGCCGCCGAACTCGGGCCAGAGAATCAACCACAGGAAGACGGGCACGCCAACGAGCCGCGCCATGCTGAGAATGTTCGGGATGGTGAGGACCCGGTCCGTCTGGACCCGGGTCTCCTGTACCTCCACCCGGGGGCCTCCTGTGGGAAATGAGCCAACGATGCCCCCTGACCCTACCTCAACGCAAAAAAGCTCTGGCTCTCGGGCAGTGTGCCCAAGAGCCAGAGCTCTAAAAGGAGTTCGGCGGCGTCCTACTCTCCCACAGGGTCCCCCCTGCAGTACCATCGGCGCTGTAAGGCTTAGCTTCCGGGTTCGGAATGTAACCGGGCGTTT
>NZ_JBHVDX010000166.1:0-23373 GCF_042802555.1 Streptomyces sp. NPDC057474
GCCGAGCCCCTTTCCGCTGCCGCCTGTGCAGGCACGAGTCGTCGGCTGTCCCGGCCTACGTGCAGACCTTGCCGTCCTTCGGCACTGTTCCGTCCAGCAGATACGCGTTCACCGTCGAGTCGACACAGCTGCTGCCGCTGCCGTACGCACCATGGCCCTCGCCCTTCCAGGTGAGCATCACACCGACGCCCTCGCCCAGTTCCTCGGCCATCTTCCGCGCGCCCTCGTAGGGCGTCGCCGGGTCCCCGGTGTTGCCCACCACGAGGACGGGCGCCGCTCCCGGTGCGCTTACCTCCGGGGAGTCCGTCAGGCCCGGCACCGGCCAGTCGTGGCACCAGCCTGCCGTGTCCCAGCCCAGGAACTCGCCGAAGACGGGCGAGATCTCCAGGAACTCGGGCAGTAGCTTCTTCGTCTCCTCCGGAGTCGGCCGCTGCTTCTGGTCCAAGCACGATATGACCCGTTGTGAGTGGGTCATCGTGCCGTAGCGGCCCGACGGGTCACGATCGTTGTACCCGTCGGCGAGCGCGAGCAGCTCGGTGCCGTCGCCATCCTCGGCCGCGTCGAGCGCGCTGGTCAGAGTGGGCCAGCTCTGCTCGCTGTAGAGCGGCAGGACGATACCGGTGGTCGCCAGTGTCTGGGTGAGCTCGCGGCCGGACGTCGTCGTCAGCGGCTCGGCGTCGATCCGCTCCAGCAGGTCCTCGATCTTCCGGGTGCCGTCCTTGGGGGCCTGTCCCGTGGACTTCAGGTAGTTGTCGAGGGCGCGCTGGAAGCCCAGGGTCTGGTTCTTCGCGTGGCCCACCGTGTCGGCGGTCGGGTCGACCACCGCGTCGAGGACCAGGCGTCCCACGTTCCTGGGGAACAGGTGCGCGTAGACCCCGCCGAGCTCGGTGCCGTAGGAGATGCCGAAGTAGTGCATCTTCTCGTCGCCGAGGACCTGGCGCATGAGGTCCATGTCGCGGGCGGTCTCGGTGGTCGAGACGTGCGACAACAGCTTGCCCGCGGCCTTCTCGCAGCCCGCGCCGAAGTCGGTCGCGTCCTTGAAGAAGGCCGTTTCCTCGGTCGCGTCGTCCGGTGTGGCGTCCACCGACTCGCCCGCCTGGATCTCCTTGTCGCTGCGGCAGCGGACCCCCTCGCTCTCGGCCACCCCACGCGGATCCCAGCTCACCAGGTCGTACCGCTCGTGCAGTTCGCTGGTGAGTCCCGCATAAGACGGCAGCATGGACACGCCGGAGCCGCCGGGCCCGCCGAAGTTGAACAGGAGGGAGCCGCGACGTTCGTCGGCGTCGCCGGCCGCCTTGCTGCGGATCAGCGCGAGCCCGATTGTCCCTTCGTCCGGGTTCGCGTAGTCCAGCGGCACCTTCAGCGTCGTGCACTGCCAGTCGCTGCCCGGTGCCGGACCGTCCGAAGTCGCCTTGCAGCGCCCCCAGTCGAGCTTCTGGGGCGCCGGTGCGGAGGCCGAGGCCTTTCCGTCGCCCGCTTTTTCATCCGGCCCTTCGTCCGTGCCGCCGCTACAGCCGACCAGCAGCACGGCAGCGGCCAGAGTCGCCCCCCGTGGAAAACGCGCCATGAACACTTCCCCCTCTCGCGATAACGCCCGCCGGATGTCCCGAATGGCAGTCATGCCATGGTATGCGGACTTCCGTGCATGCCGAGATTACCTGTGGATAACGCTCTGACCTGCATATTTACGAGCAGACGGTGCCGGATTTCGGCACCTTGCCCGTCAGTAGGTAACCGTCCACGGCTGTCTGTACGCACGCATTACCGCTGCTGTACGCGCCATGCCCCTGTCCCTTGTATGTCAGCCCGATCCCGACCCCCCTCCCGAGCGCCTCGACCATCTTCCGCGCGCCCTCGTACGGTGTGGCCGGGTCACCCGTGTTGCCGATCACGAGGATCGGCGCCGAGCCCGGAGCGCGTACATCGGGATGGTCGGCCGCGCCGGCGACGGCCCAGTTGGTGCAGCTGAGCATGGACCAGGCGAGCCATTCGCCGAAGACGGGCGAGGTTGCCCGGAACTCGGCCAGCCTCGCCTCCACGTCCTCGGTGGTGTAGCGCGGCTTGTCGTCCGCGCAGTTGATGGAGACGTTCGCCGCGGTGAGGTTGCTGTACTCGCCGTTCTCGCTGCGCCCGTTCAACGAGTCGGACAGCAGCATCAGCACTCGGCCGTCCCCGTCGTACGCCTGCTCCAGGCCCTCCGTCAGGTACTGCCAGAGGTCCTGGGAGTACAGTGCCTGGGCGATACCGGCCCTCGCCTCCGACTCGGTCAGATCGCGGGGGAAGACTCCGGTGATCGGCTTGCTGTCGAGGTCGCTGAGCAGCTTGATGATCCGGTCCTCGACGTCCTGCTCCGTGTCGCCGACCGGGCAGTCCTCCGCCTTCGACACGCAGTCCCGTGCATAGTTGTCGAGCGCCAGCTGGAATCCCTCGGCCTGTCCGAGCGAGCCCTGCTCCGCCGTCTGGGTCGGGTCGACGACCGCGTCGAACACGGCCCGTCCGACGTTCTTGGGGAACAGGTGGGCGTAGACGCCGCCGAGTTCGGTGCCGTACGAGATGCCGAAGTAGTGGAGTCTGCCGTCGCCGAGGACCCGGCGCATGAGGTCCATGTCGCGGGCCGCGTCCGTGGTGCGGACGTACGGGAGGGTCTGGCCGGAGTTCTCCTCGCAGGCGGAGTTGAACGACTTCATGTTGTCGAGGAAGTCCGTCCGCTCGGTCGCGTCGTCCGGGGTCCCGTCCTGCTGGAAGTACTCGTCGAGTGCCTCGTCGTCCTCGCACTGGATGCCCGCGCTGCGGCCGACGCCACGCGGGTCGAAGCTCACCAGGTCGTAGCGGGTGCGCAGTTTCGCGTAGTCCTCGCCGAAAGAGGGGAGCGTCTTGACGCCCGAGAGGCCGGGGCCGCCGAAGTTGAAGACGAGCGAGCCGATGCGCTGACTCCTGATGCCGCTGGACTTGGCCCGGATCAGCGAGATGGGGACGGTGTCGCCCTCGGGCTCGTCCCAGTCGAGGGCAGCCTTCATGGTCGCGCACTGCCAGAGGTCGCCGTCCGGCAGTGCCGAAGGCGCGGTGCCGCCGCCCTCGGACTCGGACGGGGCCTCGCAGGTCTCCCAGCTCAGCTTCTGAGCCGTCAGGTCCCCGTCGTCGCCCTTGGCGTCGTCGCCGCAGCTCGCCGCCGACAGGGACAGCAGGACGGCGACGGCAGCCACGGCGAATGCACGCGGTCGGGGCGAGGTGGGCATGCACCCATCCTGGAGGTGCCCGGGACGATGCGCTCGGGGCACGGGCCGTGCGGGTGAGACACGGGGATGTGCCGCCACGCGCGTAGGCCGCGTGAGCCCGGAGGGGAGACCCACGCGCGCGTGGCCCCGCCTAGAGCGCGCCCTTTCGTGACAGCTGGTTGAAGGCCAGCCACCCCGGCAGCACGGGCAGCCACAGGGTCAGCAGGCGGAACAGCAGCACCGCGGGGGCGGCGACCTCCTTGGGGAGGCCGACGGCGATCAGACCGACCGTCAGGGTGGCCTCGACGGCGCCCACACCGCCCGGGGTCGGCGCCGCGGAACCCAGGGCGTTGCCCGCGAGGAAGACGACGGCGACGCTGGCGATGCTGATCGACACGTCCTCGTTGCCGAAGGCGCGGATCGAGGCGTCCAGGCACATCACGAAGCAGCCGGTGAGGAGCAGCATGCCGCCGATGCCGGTGACCAGCTTCTGCGGCCGCTGCAGCACGTCGAGCATGCGCGGCACGACACCGGCGAAGAGCGACCGCACGCGGGTGACGACGAATTTACGCAGGAACGGGATCGACGTCACCACCAGGACGAGCACCGCGACCGTCAACAGGCCCGCGATGACGGTGCGGGACGGCGACAGGGACGGCGTCTTCTCGATGCCGGTCAGATAGCCGAAGGCGAGCAGCATGAGGATGTGGCAGCCGAGCCCGAAGAGCTGCGACGCGCCGACACTCGCCACCGCGAGTCCCGGCCGCACGCCCGCGCGCTGCAGGAAGCGTGTGTTGAGTGCCACACCGCCCACTGCGGCCGGTGCCACGATCTTGACGAACGAGCCGGCGACCTGCGCCCCGATCGTCCGCAGGAACGGCACCCGCTCCGGTACGAAGCCCAGCAGGCTCATCGCCGCCGCGACGTAGCTCAGTGCGGAGAAGAACACGGCCGCGGCGACCCAGCCCCACTCGGCGTTCTCGATGAGCAGCCCGAACTCGATGTGGGTGAGCTGGGTCAGCAGGAAGTACGCGCCGATCGCGCCGGCGAAGACACTGATCAGTGTGCGCGGCTTGACCCGCTCCAGCCGGGCCGGTTCGACCGGTGCCTGGGGCCTGATCAGCAGTACCTGGTGGCGGATCTGGGTGAGCAGGTCTTCCTCGCGGGCTTCCTCCAGGGCCTCGTCGATCGCCCGCTTCTCGGCCCGCTGCTCGGCCCGTACGGCCTTCTTGTCGGCCTTGCCGGGCTCGGCGACCCTGGTGTGCTCCTCCGTGCGGGCCTGTTTGGCCAGGTGGGACGCCTCCAGGACCGCCTCGCGCTCACGTTCGGCGCGCTCCCGGGCCAGTCTGCGCAGGGTCGCGCGCGTGGAGCGTGAAAGAGCGATGGGCTGCAGCATCGGCAGGCAGTCGGCCACAGCGTCCGGGCCGAGCACGCTCACCGCCGAGGCCACCGCGCGTTCGGCGCCCACACGCAGGCCCAGCGTCGTCAGCAGCTGGGAGACGTCCATGCGCAGCACCAGGTCACCGGCCGCGATCTCGCCGACGCGCAGATCGGTCAGGATCACCGTGCCGGAACGATCCACCAGAATCGCGTCGCCCACCAGCCTGCGGTGCGCGATGCGCCGCGACTGCAGTGCCTTCACCTGGTGCCAGGTGTCCGACATCAGCTCGTCGGTGACCTCGTCGTCCGTCAGGGAGTCCAGGGTGCGTCCGCCGGTGTGCTCGTAGACGAGCATCACGGCGTCCGGTCCGAGTTCGGAGGTCGCGATCAGCTTGGGCGCGTTGGCGCCGGCCGCGATGGCCGCGTAGGCGAGGAGGGCCTCCTGCTCCAGTGCCTGGCGCAGTGACTGGAGGCTGCGGCGGGTGGTGATGCCGCGCAGCGTCAGCCGCCGCCAGACGCGGTAGAAGAAGCCCTGTGCCTGTTGCTCCCGGTCGACGACGGTGACGTCCAGGGGTGGTCCGTCCTCCAGTGTCACGAAGTACCGGCGACCCCGGTCCCCGCCCTCCGCCGTGTCCGGAATCTCCTCACGGGCCGCACTCACGGGCTTGAAACCGACCCGCCGGAGGCCGGCCATCAGAGTCCGGCCGGTCGGACGTACGTTCGGGGAGCCGACCGCGTACAGCGTCCCGTAGGCGACCGTCCAGCCGATCAGTACCGTCAGGATGATCGAGAAGGGTGTCGTGTAGCCGGTGACCAGCATCGAGAAGGCGTCCAGCAGCAGCACGATCCACAGCACGGCCCGCCAGCGCGGTCTGCGCGACATACCGACGGCGGTCATGTACGCGATGACCGGGGCCAGATAGCCGTGCACGGGGTCGGTGAGGGCGTGGATGTCGCCGGGGGAGGGCTGGGTGAGGGCCTCCTGGATCGAGTCCGGGGCGGCCCTGGCGACCCACAGATCCGTCGCCAGCGTCACCCCGTGCGCCAGGACCGCCGCGAGCACGCCGTCGGCGATGCGCAGCCCGTCCCGCTTGATCAGCCGCTCGATAGCGAAGGCGACCGGCACCAGCAGGATCGCGATGCTCGACCCGAGTCCCGCGAGCTTGATCAGGAGATCGGGCGCCTGCCCCGTGCCCTTGTTGATGTCCTGTTCGAGCCCGGAGGTGGTGCCGTGGGCGAACGCGGCGATCGCCAGCAGGACGATGATCCCGAGGATGCCGACCGACAGCCGCATGAGGTCGGAGGGACGGTGCACGCGCGCGGGGAGCAACGGTTCGTCGCCCTCCACCTCCTCGGCGTGGGCGTCCTCCAGGTCCTCCTCGTCCCGCTTGACCTGCTCGACCTGCTGATTCTCGTTCTCGTGCGTCTTGGAGGCGTCTGTTTCGTCCGAGGAGGTGGTGCCGGGGGTCTTCTTCGAGACGTTCTCGGTGCCCTTGTCGCCTTCCTCGGCGGCGTCAGGGCGCGACGAGGCGTCAGAGGTGCCCGCCGCGTCATCGGGGTGCACGCTCTGCTGCTTCATCGTCTCTTCTTGGTCTCGTATCACCAGTCACCGCCCGCACGATGGTGGCATGCCGGGTGGGCACACAGGGGCATCAGGGTGCAATGCGGGGGCGCACAGTCTGCCCGAAGACCGCTCCCGGGGCGAGGGACGCACGCGTCGGCCACCACGTCCCATTGTCGGTGGGGTGGGGCAGGATGGGGCGGGTGAGCGAGGAGAGTCTTCCGGCGGATGCCCTGCCGGAGTACGCGGAGCGGGTCCTCGAGGTCACCGACCTGATCCCGCCAGGCCGGGTCATGACGTACGGGGACGTTGCCGAATGGCTGGGGGAGGGCGGCCCGCGCCAGGTGGGCCGCGTGATGGCCCTCTACGGGGGCCCGGTTCCGTGGTGGCGGGTCGTCCGCGCAGACGGCGTCATGCTGCCCGGCCACGAACTGAGAGCCCTGGACCGCTACCGCGCGGAGGGGACCCCCCTGCGCGAGGCGAGCCGCACCACCGAGGGCCATGTGCCGCGCGTCGACATGAAACGGGCGCGCTGGGACGGCGGCGAACACGCGGAGGGTCACACCTGACAGCTTCGGGCATTCGACGGACCGCGGTGCGACCCCTGGTCCGTACGGGGGAAGCGGGGCACGTCGGTGGCATGCCGTACGTTCGTGGAGCGAGGGACGCATGTGCCGCGCGAGTCGGGAGGGAACAAGAGGAAGCCCTGCTTCCGTGCCACCCGTCGGCGTAGCGTCGGCTGCACGTGTCCCTCTCACCCCGCGGCCACCGCCTTCGATGAGCGGCGGGCCTCGCACCCGTTTCCCGACCACCACCTCTCGACGCCGGCGCACCGCGTCGGCAGTGACATCTCGCACACCCACCAGGACCGGCGAACCACGTGAGCTCCTCTTTCTCCACCAGGCGCCTGTCGCACACCCAGGTGCGCCAGGGGAGCCGTGGCGCTTACCGACTGGTGCGTACCCCACCGGCCCGGACCGACCCCCCTCGTCTGGACGCCGAGCAGCGCGGCGTGGTTGACCACGAGACCGGTCCCCTGCTCGTTCTCGCAGGTCCGGGAACCGGCAAGACGACCACGCTCGTCGAGTCCGTGGCAGCCCGCGTCGCCCGGGGGGCGAACCCCGCGCGCGTGCTGGTCCTGACCTTCAGCCGCAAGGCGGCCGTGGAGCTGCGCGACCGCATGGCGCTGCGCATGGGCGCCGCGCGCGCCCCACAGGCGACCACCTTCCACTCGTTCTGTTACGCCCTGGTCCGCGCCCACCAGGACAGCGACCTGTTCGTCGAACCACTGCGGCTGCTGTCCGGCCCCGAACAGGACGTGGCCGTCCGTGAACTGCTCGCGGGCCAGCCCGACCTGGAGCGCCTGGGTCTCGCACATGTGCGCTGGCCGGACGAACTGCGTGCCTGCCTGACCACGCGCGGGTTCGCCGACGAGGTCCGCGCGGTCCTCGCCCGCAGCCGCGAACTGGGCCTGGCCCCCGAGGACCTGCGGGCCTTCGCCGCGCGCATCGGCCGCCCGGACTGGCTCGCGGCCTCCGCCTTCCTCGCCGAGTACCTCGACGTCCTCGACCTGCAAGGAGTGCTCGACTACGCGGAACTGGTCCACCGGGCCGTGCTCCTGGCCGGCCGCCCCGGCGTCGCAGAGCGCCTGGCCGCGCAGTACGACGCGGTCTACGTCGACGAGTACCAGGACACGGACCCCGCCCAGGTACGGCTCCTGAGGGCGCTCGCGGGCGGCGGCCGCACCCTGGTGGCGTTCGGCGACCCCGACCAGTCGATCTACACCTTCCGTGGCGCCGACGTGAACGGCATCCTGGAGTTCCCGGCGGCCTTCCCGCGCGCGGACGGCCACCAGGCGCCGGTCGCGGTCCTCAGGAACTCCCGCCGCTCGAGAGCGGACCTGCTCGCCGCCACCCGTCTGCTCACCCAGCGCATGCCGCTCACCCGCCTCCCCGCGGAGAAGGTACGGGCCCACCGTGAGCTCAGGCCCGTACGGGACGGGGGGCGCGTCGAGGTCTGCACGTACCCGACACCGGGCACCGAACTGGACAACATCGCGGACGTCCTGCGCCGGGCCCACCTGGAGGACGGCGTCCCCTGGAGCGAGATGGCCGTCCTGGTGCGCGCCGGCGCTCGCACGATCCCCTCGATCCGGCGCGCCCTCACCGCAGCGGGCGTTCCCCTGGAGATCGACGGCGACGACCTGCCCCTGCGCCACGAACCGGCCGTACAGCCCCTCCTGACGGCGTTGCGGGCGGTGGCACGGGCGGAGCTGGGAGAAGCGGCGCAGGCGGCTTCGGCCGAGCAGTCCGAACGCCCGTCCGACGCATCCGAATCGCAGCCCTGCTGGCTGGACACCGAGACGGCTCTCAACCTCCTCGCCTCCCCCCTCGCGGGCATGGACACCGCCGATCTGCGGCGCCTCGGCCGCGCGTTGCGCGAGGAGGAGCGGGCCGGCGGCAACCCCGTACCGCCCCCCTCGGACGAACTGCTGGCACGCGCGCTGGCGGAGCCGGAGCGGCTGGTGGCGCACGACCCGGTGTACGCGCGGGGCGCGCAACGCCTGGGCGCGCTGCTGCGAAAGGCCCGAGAACGCCTCGCGGGCGGCGGTACGGCCGAGGAGGCGCTGTGGGAGCTGTGGGACGGCACGCCGTGGCCCAGGCGCCTGGAGCGGGCCGCCCGGCGTGGTGGCGCGGCCGGGCGCAACGCGGACCGTGACCTCGACGCCGTGTGCGCGCTGTTCGCCACGGCGGCGCGTGCGGAAGAGCGCACCGGCGGCCTCGGCGCCCTCAACTTCCTGGCCGAGATCGAGGCCGAGGACATCGCCGCCGACACACTCACCGGACGGGCCGTCCGCCCCGACGCCGTACGCCTGATGACCGCGCACCGCTCCAAGGGCCTCCAATGGCGCCTGGTCGTCGTCGCCGGCGTCCAGGAGGGCCTGTGGCCTGACCTGCGCCGTCGCGGCTCGCTCCTGGAGGCCGACCGCATCGGCCGCGACGGCCTCGCCGAACCGCTCACCCCGGGCGCGCTGCTCGCGGAGGAACGCCGCCTGTTCTACGTGGCCGCCACGCGCGCGCGTGAACGCCTCGTCGTCACCGCCGTGAAGGCCCCCGCCGACGACGGCGACCAGCCCTCCCGCTTCCTCGCCGAACTGGGCGTCGAGCCCAAGGACGTCACCGGCCGCCCCCGCCGCCCGCTGTCCGTGGCCGCCCTCGTCGCCGAACTGCGTGCCACCACGGTGGACCCGCGCGTGTCGGACACCCTCCGCGAGGCCGCCGCCCTGCGTCTGGCCAGGCTGGCCGCGCTGAGCGACGAGGACGGCCGCCCGCTCGTGCCGTCGGCGCACCCGTACCGCTGGTGGGGCATGTTCGAGCCCACCGAGAGCAAGGTGCCGCTCAGGAACCGCGACCAGCCCGTCGTGCTGTCCGGCAGCGCCCTCGACCAGCTCGCCAACACCTGCGCCCTGCAGTGGTTCCTGGGCCGTGAGGTGAAGGCCGACGCGCCCGCGACCGCGGCCCAGGGCTTCGGCAACGTCGTGCACGTCCTCGCCGACGAGGTCGCCTCCGGACGCACCCCCGCCGACCTCGACGTCCTCATGGAGCGCCTCGACTCCGTGTGGAACGCCCTCGCCTTCGACGCGCCCTGGAAGTCGGAGCAGGAGAAGCAGCACGCGCGCGTGGCGCTCGAACGCTTCCTGAAGTGGCATGTCATGGACCGCACGGGGCGCGCCCCGGTGGCCAGTGAGCACGACTTCGACGTCACCCTCGAAGCGGGCGACTACGAGGTGCGCATCAGGGGCTCCATGGACCGGGTCGAGGCCGACACCGAGGGCCGCGCGTACGTCGTCGACTTCAAAACGGGCAAGCAGACCGTGAGTGCCGGAGAGGTGACCCGCCACCCTCAGCTCGCCGTGTACCAGCTCGCGGTCCGCGAGGGGGCCGTCGACGAGCCCTTCGGCGGCGTACGTCCCGAACCGGGCGGCGCCGAACTCGTCCAGTTGCGGCAGGGCGCCGCCAAGAAGAACGGCGGCGAGACCGTCCCCAAGGTGCAGGCCCAGGAACCCTTGCAGGGTGAATGGGTCGGAGACCTCCTTGCCACAGCCGCGGGCAAGGTTCTGGACGAGCGTTTCTCCCCGACCGCGGGACAACACTGCGCACACTGCGCTTTCCGGGCATCTTGCAGTGCCCGCCCGGAGGGCCGTCACGTGGTCGAGTGACACCGCCCGCAGGGTCACCCGGCATCCGCTGTCAGTGGCCGGCGCTAGCCTCTCTGGAATGTCCGCCCGTATCAGCGATCCCGAGCAGCTCAAGGAGCTCCTCGGCATCCCGTTCACCCCGGAGCAGACGGCCTGCATCATCGCGCCGCCCGCCCCGCAGGTGATCGTGGCCGGAGCCGGGTCGGGCAAGACCACGGTGATGGCCGCGCGCGTGGTGTGGCTGGTCGGCACCGGACAGGTGGCCCCCGAACAGGTGCTCGGCCTGACATTCACCAACAAGGCGGCGGGCGAACTCGCCGAGCGCGTACGCAAGGCCCTGGTGAAGGCGGGCATCACCGACCCGGACGTGATCGACCCGGACAACCCGCCGGGCGAGCCGGTCATCTCCACGTACCACGCCTTCGCGGGCCGCCTCCTGACCGACCACGGCCTGCGCATCGGCCTGGAACCCACATCCCGGCTCCTCGCCGACGCCACCCGCTACCAGCTCGCCGCGCGCGTCCTCCGGGAGTCCCCGGGCCCGTACCCGGCACTGACCCGCTCCTTCCCGGACCTGGTCAGCGACCTCCTGACCCTCGACTCCGAACTCGCCGAACACCTCGTACGACCCGAGGACCTGCGCGCGTACGACGCCGACCTGCTGCGCGAACTGGAGGGCGCCAAGCTCACCAACGCGGACCTCCGCAAGGTCCCCGAGGCGGCCGCCGCCCGGCGTGAACTCACCGAGCTGGTGGGCCGCTACCGAGCGGCCAAGCGCGAGCGGGACCTCCTCGACTTCGGCGACCAGATCGCCCTGTCCGCCGGCCTCGCCCGGCTCCCCGAGGTGGGGCGCGTCCTGCGGGACGAGTTCCGGGTGGTCCTGCTCGACGAGTACCAGGACACCTCGGTGGCCCAACGCGTTTTGCTGGCAGGCCTGTTCGGCGGCGGCACCGGCCACCCCGTGACCGCCGTCGGCGACCCCTGCCAGGCCATCTACGGCTGGCGTGGCGCCTCCGTAGCCAACCTCGACGACTTCCCCGAGCACTTCGCAAATTCCGACGGCCGCCCCGCGACCCGCCAGGCGCTCAGTGAGAACCGCCGCAGCGGGGGCCGCCTCCTCGACCTCGCCAATTGCCTCGCCGAGCCCCTGCGGGCCATGCACGCGGGCGTGGAGGCACTCCGGCCGGCCCCCGGCGCCGAACGCGACGGCATGGTCCGCTGCGCCCTGCTGAACACCCACGCGGAGGAGCTCGACTGGATCGCCGACTCGATCGCCCACCTCGTGCGCACCGGCAAGGAACCCGGCGAGATCGCGGTCCTGTGCCGCACGGCCACCGACTTCGCCGAGATCCAGGGCGCGCTCGTCGCCCGTGACATCCCGGTCGAGGTCGTCGGCCTCTCCGGACTGCTCCACCTCCCTGAGGTCGCCGACCTCGTCGCCGTCTGCGAAGTCCTCCAGGACCCCGGCGCCAACGCCTCCCTCGTCCGCCTCCTGACCGGCCCGCGCTGGCGGATCGGCCCGCGCGACCTCGCCCTCCTGGGGCGCCGGGCCAGGTTGCTCGTGTCCCACGCGCGCGTGGACGGCGACGACGACCCGGACCGCCGGCTCGCTGCCGCCGTCGAGGGCGTCGACCCGTCCGAGGTGATCTCATTGGCGGACGCGCTGGACACGTTCCTGGAGCTGCCGCTCGACGCCGAGGGGGAGGACGACGGGTTGCCGTTCTCGCCGGACGCGCGCGTACGGTTCGCCCGTCTCGCCGCCGAACTGCGCGACCTGCGCCGCTCGCTCGCCGACCCGCTCATGGACGTCCTCCACCGGGTGCTCGCCGTCACCGGCCTGGAAGTGGAACTCTCCGCGTCCCCGCACGCGCTCGCCGCCCGCCGCCGCGAGACCCTGTCCAACTTCCTGGACACCGCCGCCTCCTTCGCCGCCAACAGCGCCGGCGAGGCCAGCCTGCTCGCCTTCCTCGGCTTCCTGCGTACGGCCGCCCAGTACGAGAAGGGCCTCGACAACGCCCTGCCGGGCGGCGAGAACACCGTCAAGGTGCTCACCGCCCACAAGTCCAAGGGCCTGGAATGGGACGTCGTCGCCGTCCCCGGCCTGGTCACCGGCACCTTCCCCAGCACCCAGGGCCGCGAGAAGTGGACCGCCCAGGGCAAGGTCCTGCCGCACGAACTGCGCGGCGACGCCGACACCCTCCCCGACGTCGAAGCCTGGGACTCGCGCGGCCTGAAGGCCTTCCAGGAGGCCATGAAGGACCACCAGCACACCGAGGAGCTCCGCCTCGGCTACGTCACGTTCACCCGCCCCCGCTCCCTGCTCCTCGGATCCGGCCACTGGTGGGGCCCGTCCCAGAAGCGCCCGCGCGGACCGTCCGACTTCCTCAAGGCCCTCTACGACCACTGCGCCGCCGGATACGGCGAGATCGAGGTCTGGGCCGCCGAACCCGAGGAGGACGCCGAGAACCCCGCCCTCCACGAGACGGCAGCCGACCACGCCTGGCCCCTCCCGCTCGACGACACGGCTCTGATGCGCCGTCGCGCCGCCGCCGAGACCGTACTGGCCCACCTGGAGAGAGCCGCCTCCCACGAGGACACGCATCCGGGCGCCGCCCACGACCGGAGCCCTCACTCCCACGACGATCCGGACTGGCCACCTCCGCCGGACGACGAAGAAGCCCTCTACGAGGACGACGACTTCCCGGACGGCGCCCCCTACGCCGATGACGGCTTCCCGGCGGACATCTCCGAGGGCCTCCACGACGAGGACACCGGCGACTGGGAATCCTGGTCGCCGGACCGCCCCGCACGGGCTGCCCACGCGCGGGGGGACCACCCCGCACAGGACGAGCGCACGCCTGCCGTGCCGCACGCCCGCAGGCATCCCGCCGCGTCCGGCCTCACCCCCGAGGAAGCCCGCAGCGTCGCCTCATGGGACCGCGACCTGGACGCCCTCACCGGAGAGCTCATGCGGGCCCGCGCGAAGGTCACCGACGTACCCCTGCCGGCGTCGCTGACCGCTTCGCAGCTGATGCGTCTGGCCGCCGATCCGGACGGCTTCGCGCAGGAGCTCGCGCGCCCCATGCCACGCCCCCCGCAGCCCGCGGCACGTCGCGGCACCCGTTTCCACGCCTGGGTCGAGGCCCGCTTCGAAGAGCTGCGGCTGCCCATGCTGGAGCCCGAGGACCTGCCCGGCAGCGAGGCCGAGATCGCCGACGAGCTGGATTTGGAGGCCCTCAAAGAGGCCTTCGAACGCACCCCGTACGCGCACCGCACGCCGCATCGCGTCGAGGCACCCTTCCAGCTCGGCATCGCCGGACGTGTCGTACGCGGCCGTATCGACGCCGTCTACCGGGAGAGCGACGGCGACGGGACGACGACGTACGAGATCGTCGACTGGAAGACCAGCCGTACCCGCACCGCCGACCCGCTGCAGCTCGCCATCTACCGGCTCGCCTGGTCCGAGCAGCAGGGTGTGCCCCTGGAGTCGGTCGGGGCGGCCTTCCTGTACGTCCGTACCGGGGACGTCGTACGGCCCGAGAACCTCCCAGGCCGGGACGTGCTGGAGCGGCTCCTCCTGAAGCAGCCCGGCGCCGACGGGGGATCGGACTCGAACGCGGAGGGGCCGGAGTCGTCGGCGGACGGGTCGGGGGCGTTCACGGACGAACCGCCGGACGAGCATGTCGGTGCGGGCCGATAGGCTCGTGAGCATGAGCCAGCCCGTTGACAGCGACGTCAGCGTCGTCCGTACGTACATAGAGAACCACCGTGCCGCCTTCCTCGACGACCTCGTGGAATGGCTGCGCATCCCGTCGGTGTCGGCCCAGCCCGAGCACGCGACGGACGTACGACGCAGCGCCGACTGGCTGGCCGCCAAGCTCGACGAGACCGGCTTTCCCACCACCGAGGTCTGGGAGACGCCGGGTGCCCCCGCCGTCTTCGCGGAATGGCCCTCCGCGGACGCCGACGCCCCCACGGTCCTGGTCTACGGGCACCACGACGTGCAGCCCGCGGCCCTTGCGGACGGCTGGGACACCGAGCCGTTCGAGCCGGTGATCCGCGGAAACCGCCTCCACGCGCGCGGGGCGGCCGACGACAAGGGGCAGGTGTTCTTCCACACACTCGGTGTCCGCGCCCACCTTGTCGCCGCCGGCCGCACCACCCCCGCCGTCCACCTGAAGATGCTGATCGAGGGCGAGGAGGAGTCCGGCTCCCCGCACTTCCGTGCCCTCGTCGAGGAGCGCGCCGAGCGGCTCGCCGCCGACGTGGTCGTCGTCTCCGACACCGGCATGTGGGCCGAGGACACCCCCACCGTGTGCACCGGCATGCGCGGCCTCGCCGAGTGCGAGATCCAGCTGCACGGCCCCGACCAGGACATCCACTCCGGCTCCTTCGGCGGCGCCGTACCGAACCCGGCCACCGCGGTCGCCCGCCTCGTCGCCGCCCTGCACGACGAGCACGCGCGAGTGGCGATCCCCGGCTTCTACGACGGCATCGTCGAACTCACCGACCGCGAGCGCGAACTCTTCGCCGAACTGCCCTTCGACGAGGAGCGGTGGCTGCGCACGGCCAGGTCCACGGTGACGCACGGCGAAGCCGGACACACCACCCTGGAGCGCGTCTGGGCCCGCCCGACCGCCGAGGTCAACGGCATCGGCGGCGGCTACCAGGGCGCGGGCAGCAAGACGATCATCCCGTCCTCGGCCATGGTGAAGCTGTCCTTCCGCCTGGTCGCCGGACAGGACCCGGACCACATCCAGAAGGCTGTCACCGCCTGGGCCGCCGAGCGGATCCCCACCGGGATCCGCCACGAGATCACGTTCACCGGGTCCACCCGCCCCTGCCTGACACCTCTGGACCACCCGGCCCTGCGCTCGGTCGTGCGGGCCATGGGCCGCGCCTTCCAACAACCGGTCCGCTACACGCGCGAGGGCGGCTCCGGCCCCGCCGCCGACCTCCAGGAAATCCTCGACGCACCTGTGCTCTTCCTGGGCATCTCCGTCCCCTCCGACGGCTGGCACGCCCCCAACGAGAAGGTCGAGCTCGATCTGCTTCTCAAAGGCGTCGAGACCAGCGCGTACCTCTGGGGCGAACTGGCCCGAAGCTCCCGCGAGGCACACTGAAGAAGGCCCCGCACGCCCCAGCGCACCCGCCCGCGGCACGCCCCGCCGAACCGCCCGCCCAATCAACCGTTTCACCGGGGGAGTTGGAAGCACCCGTGACCACCTGGACCGACCACACCGCCGACCGACCCATCGCGCTCACCGCCCCCAGCGGCATCGACCGGGCCGCCCACCACCGGCTCGACGAGGCCTGGCTCGCTGCGGCGTGGAGCCACCCCACGACCCGCTGCTTCGTGGTCTCCGGCGGCCAGGTCCTCATCGACGAGACCTCGGACGGCACCACCGAACTCGTCATGATCCCCTCCTTCGAGGCCCCGCTCACCGAGGCGCACCGCTACTTCCTGGGTACCGACGCCGACGGTGTGAGCTATTTCGCACTCCAGAAGGACGCGCTCCCCGGCCGCATGGACCAGTCCGCGCGTCCGGCCGGACTGCGCGAGGCGGGCATGCTGCTGTCGCCGCGCGACACGGGCCTGATGGTGCACGCGGTCGGCCTGGAGAACTGGCAGCGCACCCACCGCTTCTGCTCGCGCTGCGGCGAGCGCACGGTCATCGCTGCGGCCGGCCACATCCGCCGTTGCCAGGCCTGCGGTGCTGAGCACTACCCACGCACCGACCCGGCGGTGATCATGGCGGTCACGGACGACGAGGACCGCATTCTGCTCGGCCGCCAGGTGCACTGGCCCGAGGGGCGCTTCTCCACCCTGGCGGGCTTCGTGGAGCCCGGTGAGTCCATCGAGCAGTCCGTGCGGCGCGAGGTCCACGAGGAGGTCGGCATCACCGTCGGCCAGGTCGAGTACATCGCCAGCCAGCCCTGGCCCTTCCCCTCCAGCCTCATGCTGGGCTTCATGGCCCGAGCCACCTCGACCACCGTGGACGTCGACGGCGACGAGATCCACGAGGCCCGCTGGTTCTCCCGAGAAGAGCTGCGGGCCGCGTTCGAGTCCGGGGAGGTCCTGCCTCCCTACGGCATCTCGATCGCGGCCCGGCTGATCGAACTCTGGTACGGCAAGCCCCTGCCGACGCGAAGTCACATCGGCTAGGACTCGTCCGCGGTTACGCGCCGATCTTCTGCTTGACCTGCGCCAGCGAGGGGTTCGTGAGCGTCGAACCGTCCGGGAAGAGGACGGTGGGCACGGTCTGTAGACTTCCCGCTACGTGAGGGCGGCCAGGGAGGGCCGCCCCTTGTGGGGGAGGGAAGAGCGTGAGCGAGAAGCCCAGGGCTCTTGGCGTGGTCCGTCTGTCCGTCGGCAACGAGAACCAGACGGGGGAGGAGACGCAACGCACCCGCATCAGCAAGCGTGCGGACGCGGAGGAAATGGAGTTGGTCGACTTCGCCGTCGACATCGACGTGTCGGCGTCCATCTCGCCGTGGGTACGCCCGTCCCTGGGCGACTGGCTCAACAACAAGAAGGACCAGTTCGACCACATCATCATCCTGAAGATCGACCGCATCGCGCGGTCGGTCCGCCACCTCTCGGACATCATCGAGTGGTGCGAGGCGAACGGTAAGGGTTTGATCTCCTGCGAAGAGGGGTTCGACCTCTCGAAGCCGTGGGGCAAGACCATTGCCAAGATCCTTGCCGTGGTCGCGGAAGCGGAGCTGGACGCCATCAAGGCCCGTAACAAGGCGTCTCGGGAGACGATGCGGAAGACCGGCCGGTGGCCGGGGGGCCTTGTCCCGTTCGGACGCAGAGCGGTGAAGGGCGATGGGGGCTTCACTCTGGAACTCGACTCCGAGTACGGCCCGACGCTGATCGAGATGATCCGGCGCTTCATCGAGAAGCCGAGCTTCTCGGCCGTCGCGGACTGGCTGAACGAGCAAGGCGTACCCACGGCTCAGGACATCGCTCGTATCCGCGCGGCGGCAGGCGAGAGCACAACTCGACTGGCGGACCCGAAGCCCCGGGGAGCCAGGTGGACGCCGACCACAGTGCAAGCCGTACTGACCAGCCGCTCTCTGCTTGGGGAGTACGTACGTGCCAATGATGCCGTTGTCCGTAACGACGACGGCTCACCCGTCACGCGCTCTGAGCCGGTACTCAACGAGGAGGAGTGGGCGAAGCTGTCGGACGCCGTCGCCTCGGTCAAGTACAAGAAGCAGAAGGGCTCTACGTCGCCGACGGTGGGCGTGACGTTCTGCCTGTTGTGCGGAAGCGCCCTCTACTTCGTGAAGGGCGACCCGGCCAAGGGCAAGCGCGAGCGGTACCGCTGTCACGGCAACAAGAGCAAGGGCATCCAGGCATGCCCGAAGCAGAGGTTCTGGGCCGAAGACCTGTACCCCTGGCTGGAGTCGACCCTGTTGGGCGAGATCGGCCACTTGGAACGGATGGAGTCGAGGACGACCATCGACGACAGCCGTGCAGCGAAGCTCGCCGTGATCGACGGCAGGATGAACCAGCTCCTGAAGGAACTTCAGCAGGGCGAGATCAGCGCCGTCGCGTACGGCTCGCAAGTCGCCAGCCTTGCCCAGGACCGGGAGAAGGTCACCAGCCAGGAGGGGCCGAAGCCGGTGACCGTATGGACGGGTACGGGCGAGGGCTACGCGGAGTGGTGGGAGCGGTCGAGCGTCGACGAACGGCGCGAGTGGCTGAAGAAGCACAAGGTCAAGGCGTACTTCGGACATGACGTCCTGGCCATCGATCCCGGCGACCTGATCGAGAACATCAAGCAGCAGGGCATCACGTACTGGGATGTGCCCTCCAAGTCTTCTCAGGTGCTCTCACCGATCACGCCGATCTCCTTGCACGGAAAGCCGTACGAGAAGCCGAAGCCGCTTACGGGTGTGGAGTGGGAGATCGTCAGCCGCTGGGAGGACTTCGAAGCGGAGCGGACAGCACAGCGGGCGAATGGCCAGGAGGAAGCCCAGGGAGCAGGGGAAGCCACGGTGGTACCGGCGTCCGCCTGATGCAGGATGAGCAAGCGAGGAAGGCCCCCGACTTGGGGGCCTTCTGTCGTTCCGAGTCAGAAGGGCGGCGGCTCGTGTTCTGCCTCGCGGAGCCGATGGGCCGAGTTGTCGTAGTCGAAGTCGGCTGGCATGGGAGCTGTGTACGACTCGCCGAACCACTTCCGGCGGCGCTCCTCTTGCTTGACCGTCGCCAGGTCTACGAAGGACAAGGTGGGGGCCGAAGGCCCCCCAAGGGAGTCAGCCCCTTCGTCTTCCTTCTGGGGGCCGCTTACGCGGCCCACCTTCGCCGGCTGCTTGCGCTCTTCGTCTTCGCCCTGTCGGCCCCCTGCGGGGGGCCGCTCTCCGCCTACCCGCTTGCTCTTCGCCGCTGGCTCCTCTCTCCTACCGCCGTCGCTCTTGAAGGTATGTAGGTTGTATGGCTCCTCAGCCATACCCCCCTGCTTCGGCAAGGTGAGTCGGTAGATCACTGGACCATCCGGCACCTTGCCGGTCTTCGTGAGCCAGCCAGCCTTACGTAGCCTGCCCACGATCTTGTTGACCGTCTGCTCTGGAGCCTTCCCGCCGTAGCCGAGTTCCCTGGCGATCGTCCCGTTCGACGGGCACACGCTCTCGCCTGTCTCGGAGTCCGCGTACAACGCCATGGCGACGCCGACCAACTTCTCTGCGTGCTTCATGTTCGAGCGCACCAGCGCACGACGCCATACGTGTTCCTGTATCTCGGGCTTCCCTTCTCCGAAGACTCAACAAGGACTCCAAAATCTACAGGTCTCCAGAGACAAAAGCGCAGGTCATCGCATGTGAGGCGCCTCTCAGGCGGACCCCAGAACCGTGGCAGGATTTGGGCCGCCAAGACACGGCGGTCGAGCAAGGCCCCTTCAAGGGGGCATACCCCACCCCCTTCCGCCGTTGCCTCTCACGTCGCCCCTGCCCCCCTCCGCCGTCGACAGGCTGAGCCAGGGCGAGCGAGGCGGGCGAGAGCACAAGGGCAGGCAGGCATGCGCACGACCGTGGCGCAGCGTGACCAGTAACGGGCGTCTCGAAAACCAAGGTTTGTGAGACGAGACGGGATGCACCCCGGAAGGGGGCGCAGCACTGTTCAATACCCGTCTCGAAACTTCCGTCTCAGGCTTAACGTATTGAGACGAGTTCTGAGACAGTCCCGGCCATGACGACGAACACGATCACTGGCCAGCTCATCGGGTACGCCCGCGTCTCCACCGATGACCAGGAAGCGCAGTTGCAGCACGACGCACTGACGGCCGCCGGGTGCGCCCGGATCTTCGAAGACAAGGCCAGCGGGAAGAACACCAACAGGCCAGAGCTCACGGCTGCACTGGACTACGCCAGACCCGGCGACACCCTGTGCGTGTGGAAGCTCGACCGCTTCGCCCGGTCCCTCATCGACCTTGTGACCATGGTCGACACCCTTCGAGAGCGGGGCATCGGGTTCAAGGTGCTCACGGGTGCACTGGCCAACATCGACTCCGGCACGGCCGATGGCCGTCTCATGCTTCAGGTGGTCGGAGCCATGGCGGAGTTCGAGCGCAGCCTCATCAAGGAGCGCACCCGCGCAGGACTCGACGCAGCCAAGGCGCAGGGGCGTACAGGCGGACGGCCGTCCGTCGTCGATGAGGACGTGCTCACCGTGGCCCGCGCCAGGAAGGCGAAGGGCGAGAGTGTGAGCGCCATCGCCAAGGCTCTCGGGATCTCCCGCGCCACCCTCTACCGCCACCTTGGCGAGAGCGCCTGAGACAGGCGCACTGGTGTTCACCGAGCCCTGAGCGCGTGCCATCGAGGGTTGAGCGCCTCCGGTGTCCTACCAGCCCATGTCCCTGGCTACCTCCTCCTGGGCTGCGGCGATCTCTTCCTCGGTGGACTCAATGACGTCCACCTCCTCCAAGCGTGCCAGCAGGTCTGCGAGAGCCTGCTTCTGAGCCGGATGCGTGATCGGTACGGCGTTCAGGTCGGTGCTCATCAGCCAGTCGAACAGCACGATGGCATCGGAGCGCCACAGGCGGAGATCGACGGTCGGCGTGGACCCCCATGGGAAACCCGTTTCCATACAGCCATCATGGCAAGTCGGCGGCATCCGAAAGACAGGCCCTCGGCATACGCCGGGGGCCGCTGTCATGCACGGGTGTCTGACGCCGTCCGACAGGCGTAACGATGCCCGCCCCTGCCGACCACGGGGGGAGCCGACAGGGGCAGGCACAGGGGTGCAGGTCGCTCGAACTGCTCCCCCTTCCGGCGGCGCACCTCGGTCGTGGTGCTCGCCGTCCCTCAGCGCGCCGGGCGTCTGTCACTCACTCTTCCCGGACCACCATCGCGAACGACGTGCAGATCCGTCGGAAGCTTTTGTGTCCGCTCCGGCCTGTGTGGCTCATGCACTCCACGTCGACCGCCGCGCCGTCCGTGGCAGGCGTGGCCGTCCACTCGCAGTGAAGGCACTCCGCTTCGAAGGTCACGTCAGTGTCCGGGTGCTGCGTGATCCGATGCTTCACGTACCGCAGGACGGAGCGCACCATCACTCGGCCCCGTGGCTTTCCCGCAGGTGCGTACGGAGTACGACGTTCGCATCTGACGCCTTCGAGTAGTCCCCAACCGATCGGGCGTTGGTTCGAGTCACCGCGATACCGAGGCACTCGCGGCAGCCTGCCACGGGGTCCGGCTCCCGGGCTGGAGCTGTCAGGTGCACTGGCTCCGCCATCGTCGTCTTCGGTGTGCTCATCCTGTACGGCCTCCCCGCCTGGATCTCGCTGCGATCCATCCTTGGGGCTCCAGCGAAGCGGCCCTACGTTCTTTCCTGTTGAGGCAAGAACTCGTCTCGGATGCTCTCAACCAGGGCGCGCATGTCATCGCTGAAGAGCGCCACGTCGGCGAACCGCTCGAAGGTGTCGACGTACGTCTGTATGTCCCTGGGGTCCCGTGTCGTGATCTCTGAGTGGAAGGTCTCGACGATCACAAGCCGGTCATCGTGGATGCTGAAGCACGTCATGGGGAAGTCCGGCATCCGACCAGTCAGGGGCGCCACCCCAACGGTCACGTTGGGAAGGCGGGACAGGGACACGAGCCGATCAAGTTGTACCGCCATCACGACTGGCTCACAGATCAGCCACCGTAGGACGTGCTCACAGATCACGAAGTAGAACGACCGGCCGTCTTCGTAGAGCGTCGCCTGCCGTTCCATCCTCGCTGCCACCGTCCGAGCCCTGGTCTCGTCCGGCAAAGCTGGGGGCAGGGAGAACACCGCCGTGGCGTACTCCGGTGTCTGGAGGAGTCCGGGGATGAGTTGCCCCTGAAACAGCCTGAGAGCGGCTGTGTTGGCCTCGATGGCCTTGATGGTGTTCTGGTGCTTCCAGGGGCCCATACGGCGCAGCAGGCGCCACGCTGTGGCCTCGGTGACCTCGGCTCGGGCAGTTGCGAGGAACTGTTCCTTCACTGCGTCCGAGACGCCGAGCGCGGACAGGATCAGGTCGACGTCCTGAACGGTGGGCAGGGTCCGGCCGTTCTCGATCTTCGAGAGCTTCCCTGCGGACATGGATGCCCTGCGGGCTACCGCGTCACCGGTCAGTCCCGATGCTTCCCGCAGTGCCCGCAGGGCTCTCCCGATCGACTCCGTGGTCAGTGATGCCGCTCCCGGTAGGCCGCGAACGGCACGGCGCGGGTGAGCGCCAGGTCGCGGTAACCCTGGTACTCCCTCAGCCGGTCGGTAGGCAGGAGTTCACCGCCGATGAACTTGCCCTCGGGGGTGTAGTGCATGCGGTACACGTCACGGTCGTCGAAGAGCCAGAAGTCGTGATCGGGCAGGCCGGTCACCTTCTGCTCGGCAAGGTCGATGATCCCGATGGACTCCCCGGCCTTGATGTTGCCGGGGTAAGCCGACAGCTCGTAACGCAGGTAGTCAGTCAGAGGGGAGCGCAGGACATGAACGCGGGACACGCTCTTGCCCTTGTCGGTCATCGAGCGCACCCATGGGTTGTCGCTCCACTCCGGGCCCATGTCCTCACTCGCGAGGAACCGAGCGATCTCCTCCCGCTCCTCCTCCACGTCATACACGTCGAGCGTCTCCAGCCGGAACGCGGTCCGCTCGAAGGTCTCGAAGAGACGGCCGAACTCCTCACCGCTGAGCACGGAAGAACTCCTCAAGTACGGTCGCCGGGACCATGACGGCCGTCTCCCCCTCGGGGAGATCGAGCTGTGCCAGCCGCTCAGGGTCGGTGATCACGTAACCCTGCACCACGTAGTCCTTGCCGTCGTCCGTACCCCACAGCGTGGGGCACGTGCCGTTCTTGCACTCCGGGTCTCCCGACAGCTTCCGCAGCGGTGCGCCCACGGCTTCCCCCTTACGTCGACAGTTCTTGTCGCGTTCGATGCTTCTGGCCTGCGCCAGCACGGTCAAGATCCCCGGCTTTCCAAAACGGGAAAGTGCCCTGAGAACACAAAACCCCCGATCAGTTCCAAGCCGATCAGGGGTTGCGTGTCGTGGCGGTCAGACGCCGAGCGCCTGCTTCACCTGGGCAAGGCTCGGGTTCGTCATCACGACCTCAGCGCCACCACTGGAGGGAACTACCTGAACCGTGGGAACCGTCTGGTTCCCGCCGTTCGCCTTCTCCACGAACGCGGCGGACTCCGGGTCGTGCTCGATGTTGATCTCGTTGTACGTGATGCCCTCGCGGTCCATCTGGCTCTTCAGCCGACGGCAGTAGCCGCACCACGTGGTGCTGTACATCGTCACAGTGCCCGCCATGTTCCTGGCGCTCCTTCACGGTCCGGGGATGCGTGGTCGCAGTGAGTGGAACGTACGCGACAGGCCCGCCATTCCCTTACGCGGGTGCCGTCCACCACCGCAGCCGGTGCTTGCGCCGCACCGGATCGCGGAGGCGCCTGCCGCATTAGGGCCTGTGTGACGTTGTGATCAGCTGGCCTTCAGGAGGTCGTTGATCCAGATCATCGAGGCACGGAGGTGGAGGCCGGCGAGGTAGCTCTCG
>NZ_JBHVDX010000167.1:0-23365 GCF_042802555.1 Streptomyces sp. NPDC057474
GACCCGCACCCCACAACGCCCCCCGGGGGGTCGAAGGGGCTGCGCCCCTGGGGGAGCGGACGGGTAGGGGCGGCGGGGGCGAGACCCATCAGACCTATCCTGTGACCCCGGACAGAACCCCACCGCCCCGGACCCCGTCGAAAAGGAACCCGCCGCATGCCCCGAAGCACCACGGACGGCAGCGCGGCCGAAGGCCCCGGCGGAGCCACCCGCGGCCGCAGCCGACGCAACTTCGCCGGCTCCCGCCCGGTGATGGACGACGTGGCCCGCCTCGCCGGCGTCTCCAAGCAGACCGTCTCCCGTGTCCTCAACGACAACCCGGCGGTCCGTGCGGAGACCCGGGAGGCCGTGCTGGAAGCCATGCGGACGCTCGGCTACCGCCCCAGCCGCAGCGCGCGCTCGCTGGCCAGCGGCCGGACCAGGATGCTCGGGGTGATCTCCTTCGACGCGGCGCGCTACGGCCCCGCCTCCACCCTGACCGCGATCAACACGGCGGCCCAGGAGGCGGGTTACCTCGTCAGTTCCATCGCCCTCGACACGGCGGACCGGGACACCGTCGTCCAGGCGGTGGACCGGCTGTCGGCCGAGGGCGCGGACGGGATCATCGCCATCGCCCCCCAGCGCCCGGTCGCCACCGCCCTCGCCCAGGCCCGCCCGGCCACTCCGCTGGTGATGCTGGACAACGGCCTCGGCGACGGCACCCCCGTCGTCTCCTCCGACTTCACGGCGGGCGCCCGGCTCGCGACCGGCCATCTGCTGGGCCTCGGCCATTCCACCGTCTGGCACATCGCGGGACCGACCGGCTGGACGTCCGCCGACCGACGCGCCGCGAGCTGGCGCGAGACCCTGACGAGAGCCGGCGCACGCGTCCACGAACCCCTCGTCGGGGACTGGAGCGCCGACTCCGGCTACGAGCTGGGGAGGCGGCTCGCCGGCAGTTCGGACGTCACCGCCGTGTTCGTCTCCAACGACCAGATGGCCCTCGGCCTGCTGCGCGCTCTGCATGAGGCCGGCCGCCGGGTCCCGGACGACGTGAGCGTGGTCGGCTACGACGACATCCCGGAGGCGGCGCATCTGCTGCCACCGCTGACGACGATCCGTACGGACTTCTCCTCGATCGGCACGACGGCGCTGCGCTTGCTGGTGAGGCAGTTGGGCGATCCGGAGGAGATGGGTGACTCTCCGGAGCGGGAGCCGGTCATCCCTGTTGAGCTCATCGTTCGTGACAGTACGGGGGCGGCGGGGTAGCGCGCCTATGGGGGTGCCGCGATGGGCGGGGGGCGTCCGCGGGCCCGGTGGAGGCTGGTCGCGCAGTTCCCCGAGCCCCTGAAAGACCCCTGGCCCGGCATCAGGCGCCGGGCCAGGGGGGAGGCGATCCAGATCACGGCTTCCGTGCGATCGCCCCGTACATCGCGATGTCCTCGTCGCGGATGTTCTCCTCGCCCGTGCCGTCCGGATGCCACTTGTGGACCTGGACGATGCCGGGCTCGACGAGTTCGAGGCCGTCGAAGAACTCGTGGGCCTCGTCGATCGTGCGGAGCCGCATCGGCATCTCGCGGGCCGCGTACTCGCGGGCGACGCGGCCCACCTCCTCGGGGGCGAACTCGGCGGTGCCGATGGTCATCGCCAGGTAGCTGCCCGAAGGGAGGGGTTCGAGGAGACGGCGGACGATACCGACCGCGTCGTCCTCGTCCAGCACGAAGTGGACGATCGCGATCACGGTGAGCGCGACCGGCTTGCTCAGGTCGAGGGTCTCCAGGAACTCCGGGGACCCGAGGACGGTCTCCGGGTCCTGGAAGTCGGCCTCGATGTACGCGGTCTTGCCCTCGGGGGTGCTGGCCAGTAACCCCTGGGACAGGGTGAGGACGATCGGGTCGTTGTCCACGTAGACGACCCGGGACTCGGGGGCCACCGACTGGGCTATCTCGTGGAGGTTGGGGGAGGTGGGGATGCCGGTTCCGATGTCGAGGAACTGGCGCATGCCCGCCTTCTCGGCGAGCCAGCGCACCGCACGGTTCATCCAGTCGCGGTTGGCGCGCATGTGGACCGGCAGGGCCGGCCACTCGTGCGCCATCGCGTCACCGGCCTCTTTGTCGGCCGGGTAGTAGTCCTTGCCGCCGAGGATGTAGTCGTAGATCCGCGCGGAATGCGCGTGCTCGGTGTCGATCCGGTCGGCCGGCCATCCGTTGTCGGGCAACGCCGCCCCTCCCATCAAGTCGTGTCGTACAGGTGCACGGTCGGGCAAAGCCCGGGGTTCGCCAGGCGAAGAACCCCGGATGTGGCACAGGTGGTGCTTCGGTTCCAACAGGTGGTGCGTCAACGAGGCGTGGCAGCAAGGGAGTCAGAGCAGGAAGTCGGCCTCGCCCGCCTTCACGCCGGTCAGAAAACTGGTCATCTCACGGGGGGTGAAGAGCAGCGCCGGGCCGTCCGGGTCGGTCGACTGGCGTACGGCGACCCGGCCGTCGGCGAGCTTCTTCACCTCCACGCAGGCACCGCCCGCGTCGTCGCTCCACGGCCGGTGCCAGTCCCGGGTGCCGAGGTCGCGGGCAGGCATGCCGTTACGGACGCCGTTGTGTACTCCGTTGGGTATGCGGTGGTGCACGTCAGAGCTCCTTGCGTAGCGCACCGAGGAGGGCCTCGGTCTTGCGGGCGGGCGCCGACTGCGCGCCCAGCCGGTCCAGAGCCTCGCGGTAGACGACGACGTCGTCCCCCTTGTCGAGATACACCGCGCCCACCAGACCGCTGAGGTAGACGATGTCCGGCAGCTCGGGTGCCCTGAACCGGAAGAGATGGAACGCACCGGCCCGCATCGCCGGATGCGGACCGTTGTGGAACGGCATGAGCTGGACCGTCACATGCGGGAGCCGGTTCAGCTCGATCAGATGGTCGATCTGGGCGCGCATCACGTCCGGTCCGCCGACCGGCCATCTGAGCACCGTCTCGTCCATCACCACCCACAGCCGCGGTGGTTGCTCACGGGTGAGGAGTTCCTGGCGCCGCATCCGCAGCGCCACCCGCCGCTCGGTGTCCTCGGGCGCCGCGTGCGGGTTGCCGGCGCCGAGCAGGGCACGGGCGTACTCCTCGGTCTGGAGCAGGCCGTGCACGAACTGTGCCTCGTACGCGCGGATCTGGAGCGCCGCCTGTTCCAGGCTGAGATAGGCGGCGAACCAGTCGGGCAGTACGTCACGGTAGGTGTGCCACCAGCCGCGCTTGTTGGCCTCGCGGACCGACTTCAGGAAGGTCTCGATCTCCTGCTGGTCCCGTACGCCGTAGATCTGGAGCAGTTTCTCGACATCCGGGAGGCGCAGGCGGGCGACCTTGGCGGCCTCCAGCCGGCGGATCGTGGAATGGCTGACACCGATCGCCTCGCCCGCCTGTTCGAACGTCAGTCCGGCGCGCGTGCGCAACTCCTCCAGCTGTCTGCCGAGGATCATGCGCAGTACGGAGGGGGCGCCGCCCCAGCCCGTTTCCGCGGTCACGCCCACCACCCCTCACGCCGAGCCCAGAGGTCATGTCGAAAGGTCTTGCGACTATTGCGCACTTTCCTTCAAGGGTTGCGCGTTGTTGTGCGAGTCGCTTCGAGAGCGCAGTCTGACACGATCTTGGCTCGAACGGGGACGGCATGCGACTCACAAATTGCAAATTTCAACTTGCTGGTTGCGAGGTGTTGTTCGCGGATGCCACAGTGGACGTACCGTCACGGCTTTGGTGAACGTTGAAGCTGCGCGGCCAGGTTGGGGGAGATGTGGCCGCAACTCAGCGCTGTGCGCCGCGAGTTGCAAGAGCTCTCGGCGCATGGCGAGACGGCCGTGGCACCGGCCACCACTCCGGTGCGAAGGGCCAACGAAAGGCATACGGCGATGGCTTCGCCCACTCTCCCCCAGTCCACGGACCGGTTAGCCCCGACCATGTACCCACCCCTTGGAGCAGAGGCGTACGAACCCCACAGAGCGGGCGTGTTCGGGCTGCCCGCGGTGCCCGCGTCGGCGGGCGAGGCGCGCAGAACCGTGCGCGAGTTGCTCGGCGAGTGGGGGGTGCGTCCGGAGACCCGTGAGGACGCCCTCCTGATCACGTCCGAGCTGGTCACCAACGCGTTGACACACACCGACAGCGAGCGGATCGTGTGCCGGCTGCACTTCACCGGCCGTCGGCTCCGGATCGAGGTCGAGGACCAGAACAGCGGTCACGCACAGCCTGCCCGGCGTCGTCCGGGCCCCGACGACCAGAACGGGCGAGGGCTCATGCTGGTCGGCATGCTCAGCAGCGACTGGGGGGTGCGCGACACCCCACAACGGTCCGGTCGCGTCGTCTGGGCAGAACTGCCGTCGGAGGGCCGGGAAACCGCCGAGCCCGCCCCTCCGACGGCCCTGCACGAGAACGAAGGATTCCCCGTGACCGACCTGACCGACCTGACCGACCCGTCCTGGACCTAGGCGGGCCTTTCGATCGGGCCCCGGGCCCCGTCGCCGCGTTCGCCGGTGGGAGTGACCGGAGTCCCGCTCCGGTCACTCCCCATGGGCGACCTGGTCCGCGCGCTGCACCGCGACCGGGGCGTCGCGCTCACCGAGGCGCCCCTGCCCGGCGGCACCCGGCGCGCGGTGAACCGTCGGTCGGCCCGGACGGAGCCACCACGTCCACGTCTCCATCAGCCGGCCGTGCGCGGCCTCTCTGCCGGTGCTGCGCGACCTCGGCGTGATCGTCTCGACCGATCTGCACGAATGGGACGGCGTCAACCGTTCCTGTGGACTGAGCGGGAGTGAGCCTGTTCAGCCGCGCGCCCCGAACGGTCTTGGGCGAGCTGGTCCCCGGCGTACTCGTCCCCGGGGTGGCGACACGCATCCTGTGCGTGGTCCGGGCCCGGGAGGCCCCCGCGGCCGGAGGCCGCTGATGGACACAGCCCTGCGAGACCTGGCCGAATAGGTACAGCCAGAGGCGACGGAGAGGCCCTGAACCATCACACCGGTGAAACAGGGGCCCCGCACGCTGGCGCCGTACCCCGCGTCCCAGATCGCAGATCGCAGATCGCACGATCACGCGAACCCAAACGGCCCAGGACAACGCCAGCCCGGAAGCCGACCATCACACGATCGAGCTCATTCGACCTCATGCGCACTCCTTGGCGAGCAGTTACCACCCCTACCACGAGCCGTTCGCCTACGCCGTGGTCTCTTCGGCGCGATCGCCGGCGCCTACGCCCGCACCGCCCCCTCGACCCGCACCGCCTCCATCAGCCGCACCGACTCCACCAGCCGTGCCGAACCACTCGCCCGGGCCGAGGAATCGGCCCCCTGGGTCTCAGCCGGAGCCGCAGAGCCCCCCGTGTCTCAGCCAGGGCCGCGGAGCAGGCGCCCCGGGGCCTCAGCCCGGGCGGAGGCCCGCCGCCACCAGCCGGGCCTCCATCTTCCGGCGGGCCGCGCCGAGCACCGCCAGCAGGACCTCCTTGCTGGACTGGCGCTGGCGTACGTCGCAGAGGAGGACCGGGACGGTGGGCGCCAGGTCGAGCGCCTGGCGGACCTGCTCGATGTCGACCTCACGGCGGCCGTCGAAGCAGTTGACGCCGACCGCGAAGGGAATGGAGCGGGACTCGAAGAAGTCGACCGCGGCGAAGGAGGCGTCGAGCCGCCGGGTGTCGGCGAGGACCACGGCACCGAGGGCACCGCTGCAGAGGTCGTCCCACATGAACCAGAAACGGTCCTGGCCGGGCGTACCGAAGAGATAGAGCACCAACTCGGGGGAGACGGTGATGCGGCCGAAGTCCAGGGCGACGGTGGTCGAGACCTTCCTCTCGACGCCCCTCAGGTCGTCCACGATCCTGCCCGCCGCGGTGATGTGCTCCTCGGTCGCCAGCGGGGTCACCTCGCTCACCGAGCCCACCATGGTGGTCTTGCCGACGCCGAAGCCACCCGCGATGAGGATCTTCAGGGCGGTGGGTACGACCGGCTCGGAGCTGACGGACACCATCCATCACCCTTTCGACGAGTTCCAGGCCCGGCCGCCGTCGCGGCTCATGCGTCCTGCACGTAACCGGACGGGGTTTCCGAACGGGGCGCCGCACTCAGGTACTTGCCGACCTGCTTGACCAAGGTGCCCATCTCGAACGCCATCATGCCGACGTCCACCTCCTCCGCGGCGATCGCGGCCAGCCGCGCGCCACGGCCCGCGGAGGTGACGAAGAGGAACGCCCGCTCCATCTGGATGACCGTCTGCTGGACCTCCCCGCCGTGGAAGTGGCGGGCCACGCCCCGGGCCAGGCTGTGCATGCCCGAGCCGACGGCGGACAGATGCTCCGCGTCGTCGAACCGGATGTCCTTCGACTTGCCGATGAGAAGGCCGTCCCCGGACAGCACGATGGCGCAGCGGATCTCGGGTATGCGTTCCACGAGCCCGTCCAGCAGCCAGTCCAGTTGGGGACCGGGTTGTACCTGCTCTGTCATGTCGTGCCTGTTCCTCACGGTCGTTCGGCGCCAGGGGCGGCACCGGGTCGTCGGGGCGCCGGGGCAGCGTCCGTCAGCCGGCGTCGGTCCGTGGTGCCGGTCGGCCGTCGGTTCTGTCGGAGTCGTCCGGTCCGGCGAGCCGGGCCCGCGTCGAGCCCCGCCGGATCGCCACCATGGCGCGGGCCAGGGCGTCCGGGCAGAGCCTGTCCTCCGCGTCGTCGTCCGCTCCGGGGGCCTCGGCCGCTTCCTTGCGGGGCCGGGGCGCGGACGGAGCGCTCCGGGGCCGCCGGGGCAGGCCCTGGAGGAGGGGCGGGGCGCCGGTTTCGGTGCGGGGCGTGTCACCGCTCATCCGGGCCGCCGTGTCGTACCGCGCGTGGGGCCGATGGGGGTCCCCCCGCGCGAGTCCATTCGAGCGCGGGGGAGGGTGCCTGGCATCTGATTCCTCGTACGACAGCGAACATCCGATGGCGATGGGGGTGCCGCGAGCTGCCCGGCATCCCCTGTGCTCCGGCTTGACACACCGTCGGCGGATGTCAGCGGGCGCACGGAACGGTATCAGGACCCGAGGCCCGTCGTCAGCACCCGCCCGGCCGCAACTTCCCGCAGGACGGACGCAATTGACGAGGACCGCGGAGACGGGGCGCGCGGGCTCGGGCGGCTCGGCGGAGGGCTTGCTTCCGAAGGTTTTCCGGAAAGCTGACTTGTCGACACAGTAAAGCCTCGGGATCGGCACTACCCGGCCACATCCGGCACCTGAACGGGTGGCTTGAAATCTGTGTCGACCTGCTCAAACATGCACGGACGGCGCGACAGTTTGGTATTTGGCGATGCACAGCGCGGAGGGAAGACGCCTCATACCGGGTGTGCCTGGCTGTCAGGTCGGCCGTGCCCGATTCCGGGTCAGGGTGACCATGCAAGTTCGGCTTGGAAAGTATCAAAATGTGGACATCATCGTACTCATCTCTCACATCCGGGCTCAGATTTCAACAGCCCATGTTTCGGCCAAACACCTTAAACGATCTTGGCGTGAGAGGTTGATTTGTAGACCATGTTGCACGTCGGCCAGGTCCCCCCCTTGGAACCACAGCCTGACGTACAGCCACCGCGCCTTCCGGGCGCGGGGAAACGCGAGAAGGGCTTGGCGTGGAACACGTCTTCACAACGCAGGACCACGAGGATCTACGGCAGCGTGTACGAGAGTTCGCCGAGCGTGTGGTACGGCCACTGATACCCGAGATGGAGGCCTCCCGTACCGCGCTGGTGAGACTCTCCCGGTTGATCGCCCAGCAGGGGTGGATCGGCGCCACCATCGACCCGGCCTACGGCGGCATGGGCGCGGGCCATCTCGCCAAGACCATCATCATCGAGGAACTGTCCCGTGTGAGCGGCGCGATGGGGGCCATGGTCCAGGCCTCCCAGCTGGGCGTCGCCAAGATCATTCACTTCGGCGACGAGAGCCAGAAGAGGTACTGGCTGCCGAGGATCGCCGAGGGAGAGGTGCTGCCGACCATCGCGGTCACCGAGCCGGGGTCGGGGGGCCACGTAGCCGGCATGGAGAGCAGCGCGGTACGGGACGGCGACGACTACATCCTCAACGGCCGCAAGGTCTTCGTCGGCAACAGCCATGTGGGCGACGTGCACGGTGTCGTGGTCCGCACCGGCCCGGGTTCCAAGGGCATGACGGCCTTCCTCGTCGAGTCCCACCGGCCCGGCTTCTCCCTGGCGAAGCAGGTGCCCTCCATGGGCCTGCACGGCTTCAGCTTCGGGGAGCTCATCTTCGAAGACTGCCGGGTGCCGGTCGCCAACCGGCTCGGCGAGGAGGGCGAGGGACTGGCCGTCGCCTACTCCTCCTCGGTGCTCTACGGCCGCCTCAACCTGACGGCGGTGTCCCTGGGCATCCACCAGGCGGTGTTCGAGGAGACCGCCCGGTACTGCGGTGAAGTGAACCGCTACGGCAAGCCGTTGGGGCATCTCCCCAACATCAAGATCGAGCTGGGGCGGATGCTGCAACGCCTCACCCTCGCGCGGCAGAGCGCCTATCTCGCCGCGCATCTGCTGGACAACGGGCGGCCCTGCGATGTCGAGCTCATGTCCGCGAAACTCTTCAATGTCGAGTCGTCCATCGAGTCGGCCCAGGCGTCCGTGAAAATGCACGCGGCCTGCGGCCTGTTCACCGACCGCCCGGTGGAGCGCTATCTGCGCGACGCCTTCCACATCTACGCCCCCGCCGGCACCTCCGAGATCCAGGGCCTCAGGCTGGGCGAGTTCGCGCTCGGCGAGAACAAGGGCCAGTGGTCCGAGCGTCTCGCCGATCTGGTCCGCACCCCGCAGGTCGAGCCGCGGGAGACGGAACCGATCCAGGTCCGCGAGCTGGTCTAGGCCACCGTCCGGTCTCGTCCCGCCGGGCGGGGCCGGGAAGCAGAGAAACCGCGGACACAACGTCGTGTCCGCGGCTTTCGTGAGCCGGGTGCCCGGCGGCCCGCTTCCCCTCGGCCCACCGGACCGGCGGCAACGCCCGGTCGGGTTTCAGTTGCCGGAGGCGATGACCTGGATCTGGTCGGACATCTCCTGCGCCATGTGCTTGATGATCTCCAGCCGCTGCCGTCCCCACGTACGGGAGTCGGTGTCGACGACACAGATCGTGCCGAGGTTGATCCCCGCCAGCGTGTCGACCAGCGGAGCGCCCATGTAGGAGCGGATACCGATCTCGTCCACGACCGGGTTGCCCGCGAACCGCGGGTAGTCGCAGACGTCGTCGAGCACCAGCGCCGCGGTCCGCTTGACGGTGTGCGGGCAGAAGCCGTGGTCCAGCCGCATCTCCCGGCTCATCGAGCTCTCGCTCGCCTGCCCCTGCGCGATGTTCACGGGGCCGGCGTCCGGCGTGTAGAGCCCGGCGAAGAACTGACGCCTGTCGTCGACGAAGTTGACCATCGCGTACGGCGCGTCCAGCTCCAGGGCCAGCCGGCGCGCGAACTCGTCGAACTCGGCCCGTGGGGTGTTCGCGAGCCCCAGCTGGGCGAGCCTGGCGGCGCGTTGCGGGCCGGCCGGATCCTCGGGGGTGAGGAGCAGACGGTCGAGCGGTGGCTCATAGGAGGAATAGGGGCTGTTCATCAGAACTCCGTTCGAGATCGGCTGAGTTGCGTGGTAATCAACGGAGCACGGGTGGCTGGTACGACGCCACGCCGGGTGTCATGCCGAGCAGATGCTGCACGAGTTCGACGAGCACGCCCGTACCGGAGCTGCAGTGCCGGGCGTCGCAGAACACGATCGGTGCGTTGGACTTCAGGCCGATGGCGTCGCGGACCTCTTCGATGGAGTACTGGTACGCGCCGTCGAACTCGTTCACCCCCACGACGAACGGGATTCCGCGCACCTCGAAGAAGTCCACCGCGGGGAAGCACGCGTCGAGCCGGCGGGTGTCGGCGAGCACCACCGCGCCCAGCGCCCCGTCGGACAGCTCGTCCCACATGAACCAGAACCGTTCCTGCCCGGGTGTGCCGAACAGATACAGGACGTGGTCCGAGTCGAGGGTGATACGGCCGAAGTCCATGGCCACGGTGGTGGTGGACTTGTCCTCCACCCCGTCGAGGCTGTCGGTGCGGACACTGGCCGTGGTGATGACTTCCTCGGTGCTCAGCGGCGCGATCTCGCTGACCGCCCCCACGAAGGTCGTCTTGCCCACCCCGAATCCTCCCGCCACGAGGATCTTCAGGGCGGTCGGGAAAGGGTCAGAGCCGTGCGCGTAGGCCATCAAGCACCGCCTCCAAAACATCTCGGTTGGCGGCGGAGGCCGCCTCGACGGCACGGGGCGCCCGTGCGGTGAGCGCCTCGTGCTGCACTAGGTCGGACAACAGGACTTTGGTGACGGCTACCGGCAGGTTCATCCGCGCGGCCACCTCGACCACCGGCACCGGCCTGACGCACAGGCCGAGCGCCAGGTCGTGGTCGGGGCCGAGGTCGGTGATCGGGTGGATGCCGGTGGCCATCACCAGGGTGAGCAGGTCGAAAGGCGTCGAGGGCCGAGTGCGCCCGTTGCTGACGGTGAACGGCCGGACTAAGCGTCCGGCCTCCTCGTCCAGGAACATCTCGTCCGTCATCGCGTCACATCCCCGCGCTGGACGGTGCGGTGGTCGGGCGGCGGGCCGGCGTGGCGAGGAACGGCTGCACGGCCCGGATCAGCATGCCCATCTCGTAGCCGAGCGTCTCGGTGTGCGTCGTCGCGTCCGCGGTGACCGCCAGTACGGCGCCGTGGCCCGCCGAGGCCACGATGAGGATGCCGTTGTGCAGTTCCACGATGACCTGGCGGACGGTGCCGCCGTTGCCCAGCACCCTGTCGTGGCCGAAGGAACGGCCCAGGGAGTTGAGCCCGGAGGCTATCGCGGCCAGGCGGTCGGCGTCGTCGGCGCCCAGATCCACATGTGCCTTGCTCAAGCCGTCGGACGAGAGCAACAGCACCTGGCGGGTACCGGGGACGGTCTTCTTGAGGTTCTCCAGCAGCCAGTCGATGTTCTGTCCGGTGGGGTGGCTATCGCTCACCATGGTGGGGTTCTTCTCCTTGCGGTTGGGGCGGGGCCCAGCGCGTGTCGTCGACGGGGATCGCGTCGGAGGTCGCGCCGGCGAGACCGAAGCCTCGATTAATACCGGCCAGGAGGCCGGGACTGAAGTTCAGGTCCTGTTCGTTGGTCTCGGGACGCGGAGCGGGTCCCTGGCGGAGCTCCGGGGCCAGGTGCTCCATCGCACGGCGCTTCGGCAGGACCGGCCTGGCGGGCCCACCGGACCCGTGCGGGGCGGCCGTCGGACGCTCGTAGCCCGAGGGGCGGTACTCGGACCGCATGTCGGAGACGGGCTGCGCCCGCTCGTGCCTCGGGGCCGCCGGGGGCGGCACGGGGGCGGCCGACCGCTGCGGTATGCCGGCCGGGGGACCGGCCTGGGAGGGGATGGAGACCGGGGGACCCACGTGCGCGTGGAGCGGTGCGGCGACGGGCGGCGCCGCGTGGGACTGGACCTCCCACGCGGGCGCGGACGCCTGCCCCGGGTGGGGTGCGGCGGGCCTGACCTGGACCGGTGCCTGGACCGGTCCCGGCCCCTCCTCCTCACCCAGCAGCCCCTGCGGCAGCACCAGGACGGCCTGGACGCCGCCGTAGATGTTGCCCTGCAGCTGGACCGCGATGCCGTGCCTGCGGGCCAGGGACGAGACCACGAACAGACCGATCCGGCCGTCGGCGAGCAGTTTGGCGACGTCGATGCGGGCCGGGTCGGCGAGCAGCGTGTTGATCCGGTCCTGGTCCTCCTGGGGTATGCCCAGGCCGCGGTCCTCGACCTCGATGGCGATGCCGGCGGTCACCCGGCGGGAGCGCAGGAGGATCTGGGTGTCCGGGTGGGAGAACATGGTGGCGTTCTCGACCAGCTCGGCCAGCAGGTGGATGACGTCGGCGACCGCGTGGCCGCGCAGCGTGCCCTCGATGGGCGGCACCAGCTTGACGCGGGAGTACTGCTCGACCTCGGCGATGGAGGACCGCAGCACCTCGGTCAGCGTCACCGGATTGGTCCACTGGCGGCGGGAGACCGCGCCGCCGAGCACCGCGAGGTTCTCCGCGTGCCGCCGTATTCGGGTGGCCAGGTGGTCGATGCCGAAGATGCGCCGGAGCAGGTCCGGGTCCTCGACCTGGTTCTCCAGATCGTCCAGCTCACGGATGGTGCGGTGGACGAGCGACTGCAGCCGACGGGCCAGGTTGACGAAGACCTCGACCTTGTCGCTGTTGTCGTCGGAGGCGGCCTGGAAGTAGCTCGCCGCCCAGACGAGGGCCTCTCGGGCCCGGTGTTGGGCCTCCGTGACCTCGTACTCCAGCTTCTGGTACGGGTCTTCGGCGCGCGACGCCTGGTAGGCGAAGCCCCGCGAGAGCAGCTGCTCGCCCCGCTTGAGCCGGGTCAGGTCCTCGTCGAGCGCCCAGTTGCCGGTCGTGATGGCCCGGCGCAGCGACTCGGCGCGCTTCGCGTCGGACCTTGCCCGTGACCTGGCGGCCATCACGGCCCCGGCTATGCAGCCGCAGCCGAGGACCGCGCCGCCCGCCAGCACACCCCAGGTGGCGGCGTCGGCCGCGCCCTCCTGCAGTCGCAGGACCGTGCCCGTGACGGCGGTGGATATTCCGGCCATGAACGCGGCGGGGAGTACGGCGAGCCGCGTCAGCCGGGGCTGGGGTGCGGAGGAGTTCGCGGAATCCGACGCCCCGGTCTTTCCGTGCCGGTGACGAGACGGGGGAGTCGTCGTGTCCGGCCGACCGTGATCCGGGGTTGTTGCGAAGGGTGGGGGTTCAGGCATCGGAGTCCTCTCGATGAGCCAGTACGCGACAGAGTAGCGAAGAACGTCAACTATCTGACCAGCGGTCCTAGACGCTCAGGGGAGGTCTGTCACCTGAGGTGCCGTCAGTGGCGGCAAGGGTCTGCGACGCCTTTTTACCGTCTGTTCACGAGGTGGCGCCGCAACAGTTCTTCACACCCTGGCCGGGGAGCCGCGCCGTCTGTGAAAGAGGGGCTGTCGGGTGGCGGGCCACCTGCGGGTTCTGTCGCGCCCGTATCCGGCCCGGACCGCGCCCACGGAGCACGGCGCGTCGGGACAAAGCCACTCGGTCACCGCGTCGGCGGCCCTCAACTGGGTTTTTTCGATGCACAGTTGACCACATGTGCCGACTGGTCACACACGGCGCGCACGGTGAATCCCAGCAACATTCACACCAAGATGGCGGAAAACATGCGGTGCGCCTGCTTGCGCGGGTCCGCTCACCTCGCCCGGACGCGGTCAAAACCGACGGACGGCTATGCTTTGACTAAGCTTTAGATTTCAACGGAACGGTGGGGGCAACAGGTGTGAGAACCTACTGGCCGGGTGGTCCCCCCGCCGGTACGGTCCTTGCTGAACTCCACTGTTTCCAGAGGGAGTTGAGTCAGTATGTGCGTCGGGTCAGCGTATGCTCCGGCGCATCTCCCGCGGGCTGACGCCGTAGCGCCGCCGGAAGGCCGTGCTGAGGGCGCTCGCGGAGGAGAAGCCGACGGAGTACGCGAGATCCGTGATCGTCATGTGCTCGCACTCCGCGCACAGTAAGCGGTCCCGGACGAGCCGCAGCCGCTCCTCGCGGATCAGCTCGCGGGGTGTGGTGCCCGCCTTCTGCAGGGCGAGTTGGATCTGGCGCAGCGACCAGCCGAGGGCGCGTGCCACCGCCGTACCCGTGAGGTTCGGGTCGGCCACGTGGTCGCGCACATAGCGGCGGACCATCGCCTCCACCTCGCCCAGCTGTCCGGGAGCGTCGGGGCGGTCGTCGCCGGCGGTGAGCATGCACACCAGTTCCACGACCCGGTCGGAGACGGCGTTGAACTCCGGGTCGGTGAGGTGCTCCCGCTCCTCGTGCAGTCCGGTCAGCATCGAACCGACGATACGGCCGAGGCCGGCGGAGAGGTTCAGACCACTGGCGACCGGCGATCTGTTGTTGAGCCGGCCGTCCACCTCGCGGGCCGGGATGGTGAAGATGAACGCGTCGATGGCGTCGCTCTGGAGGCACTCGAAGGGTGACGCGAAGGTGACCAGCGCCGCCGTGCCCGGGGTCAGCCGGGCCTCCTCGCCGTCCTGTCGCAGTACGATCTCACCGCTCATCGGCAGCAGCAGCCGGTAGTCCTCGTCCGGGTCCTGACGCACCTGACGCACCGTGCGGGTGTACTCGATCTCGTCGGACCGGTATTTCACCAACTGGTACGTGTCAGTGCGCTGACGGACGGTCTCGCCGCGGAAGTTGTCGGACTGAGCGTACTTGAAGCCCATCCGGGACTGGTACGAGCCGATCTGCTCGGTCCAGAAGTCGGCACGCTCGCGCGGGGCCAACTCCTCGGTGGTCAGCGCCTCGACGCTGTAACTTCCCGCGGGCAACGCTGGTCCTCCCTTGTGCCGGCCCCCGACGACGTCCTTGTGGTCTTTTACGGCCTCCGATGGAAAAAACTTCAACTTCTGCTTGATCAAAGGTAGTTACCGTCCGGTCAGACCCGGAGGGCACCTTAGCGTGGCAAGCGGTTGCCATGTCGTCCGGCCGATGATGGCCGAATATGCCGGTGGAAGAGTCACAGCTTCGTCCGCGCCCCTTGCGCCACTCATGCGCCCTGTGGCAACTTCCGTGCGCGTCACGGAAAGTGCTCGAGCCATCGCTCAGCTAGCGTCGGGCGCTCCGTCAACTCCCGCCCGGCGTCCCGGACCCGCCGACGCCTGGGGACTTGAGGACGTAAGGACTTGTACTTCATGACCGAACCGATACCGCAGGCGGTGACCTGGGCCCTGGCAGCGGCCCTGTTCGCCACCGCCGTACTCCTGCTGCGCCAGCACGGGATCACCAGGCGGCAGCGCAGAAGGAACGCCGTCCTGACCGACGGCGTGCGGGCCCGGGAGGAGGAACTGCGCCACCTGGTCACGGTCCGCCTGCCGGCCCTCGCCGACCATCCCGGCCAGGGCTTCCCTGGCGTCGGACCGCTCGACGGCCGGCTCGCCGAGACGGAGTTCGGCAAGGGCCTCGACGAGGTGCTGGCCCGCTTCTCCGGCGCCGTCGAACACGCGCAGACCCGCGCCGACCAGTCCGCCAAGGCCGCCCTCAAGGCTTCCATGCGCTCGATCCAGGCTCTCGCCAACGAGCAGCAGGTGTCCATCTCCGAGATGCAGGACCGGCACGACGACCCCGACGTGCTGCGCGACCTCCTCGAAGTCGACCACACCAACGCCCAGTTCGGCCGCCGAGCCCAGGCCATCGCCGTACTGTGCGGCTCCTGGCCGGGCCGGCAGCGCGCCACCTCCCCGCTCGTCGAGGTCGTCCGCGGTGCCACCTCGCGCATCCGCGACTACCGGCGCATCCGGGTCCACGGCCAGGTCGACATCGCGGTGGAGAGCCGCGCCGTGGAGCCGGTCGTCCTCGCCGTCGCCGAGTTGCTCGACAACGCCGCCCGCCACTCCCAGCCCAACACCATGGTCGAGGTCAACGTCCAGAACGTGCACAACGGCGCGTGTGTCGTCATCGACGACGCGGGCGTCGGCATGGACGGCCACGCCGTGGAACACGCCACCCATCTGCTCAGTGGACGCAGCGAGGTGGACGTCACCCGCCTCGACGACCCGCCCCAGTTCGGCTTCGCCGTCATCGGAATGCTCGCCCGGCGCTACGGGTTCACCGTCTCCGTGGACACCCGCTCGCCGTATGGAGGCGTCCGCGCCGTCGCGTTCCTGCCCGCCGCGCTGCTCACCCACCTGGAGCCCGCCGCCCCGGAGCCACAGATCGACCTGACACCCGTGACCGAGACCGCCCCCGTCCCCCGCCGGGCCCTCGCCGAGAACGCCCCCGACGACACCACCGAGGGCGGACTGCCCAAGCGCCGCCGACGCGCCCCCAAGCGGACGGCCGCCCCCGAGCCGGAGCCCGCGACGCGGGCCGAGGAGATCCCCGGCCGCTCACCGGAGGAGAACGCCCGCATCATGGGCGCCTTCGCCCGCGGCACCCGCTTCGGCCGGGCGGCGGGACGCATCCTCGACGAGGACGAGTACGTCCCCGACGCCGCCGACGACTCCGCGCGGCCCACCCCCCACGAGAACGAAGGGACCCCCCACGCATGATCGAGCCCACGACCAACGAGCTGGGCTGGATGCTCGACGACGTGCTGAAGGTGCCCGAGGCCCGCCACGCCATCCTGCTCTCAGCCGACGGCATGCTCCGCGCCCACTCCGCCGACATCGGCCGCGACGACGCCGAGCGCCTCGCGGCCGGGCTCTCCGGACTGCAGTCGATCAGCCGCAGCACCGCCGAGTTCTGCGGCTCCACCGACAGCCCGTGGCGGCAGACCCTGATCGAGTTCGGGCACGGCTTCGTCTTCCTCGTCGCGGCCGGCGAGGGCGCCTATCTCGCGGTGTCCACCGGCGACGAGGTCGACATGGAGGCGGTCACGTACCGCATGCACAAGCTCGTCGACCGGCTGGGCAAGGAGCTGACCAGCCCGGCGCGGCTGGACACGGGCAGCAGGGCATGACGCCCCGCCGTCGGCCCGAGGGGCGCCTGGTGCGGTCGTACGTCGTCACCGGCGGCCGCGCCCACCCGACCCGCAACACCCTGGACCTGGTCACCCTGCTGATCGCCACCACCGACCTGTCGCTGTCCGGCCTCACCCCGGAGATGCGCCGCGTGATGGAGCTGTGCCGCCCCGGCGCGCTCTCCCTCGCCGAGGTCGCCGGCCATCTGCGGCTGCCGGTCAGCGTGACCAAGGTGCTGGTCGCCGACCTCATGGACAGCGGCCACATCGTCACCCGCGCACCCGTACCGGCCGCCCGGCCGTCCGACGCCAGAATCCTCCAGGAGGTCCTCGATGGGCTCCGCGCCCGCCTCTGACGACGTCTACCTGCGGCCGACGGTGAAGACAGCGGTCAAGCTGCTCGTCGTCGGTCACTTCGCGGTCGGCAAGACCACGTTCGTCGGCACGCTCTCCGAGATCCGGCCGCTGCGCACCGAGGAGGTCATGACCGAGGCAGGCGCCCTGGTCGACGACCTCGCCGGAACCCGCGACAAGACCACCACCACGGTCGCCATGGACTTCGGCCGGCTCACCCTCGACGACTCGCTGGTGCTGTACCTGTTCGGTGCCCCCGGACAGCAGCGCTTCACCAAGCTCTGGCAGGACATGACCCGCGGCGCCCTCGGCGCGCTGGTCCTCGCCGACACCCGGCGTCTGTCCCACTCCTTCGACGTGATGGGCGTCCTGGAGGAGCTGGACCTGCCGTACGCCGTCGCCGTCAACGACTTCGACGACGCCCCCGTGCACGATCTGGACGAGGTGCGCGAGGCCCTCGACCTGCTGGACGAGACCCCGCTGGTGCGCTGCGACGCCCGCGACCCGGACTCCTCCACCCGGGCACTGATCTCCCTCGTCGAGTACCTGCTGAGCCGCGAGACCGAACTGGAGAACGCGTGACCCCCGCATCGCCGTCCGGCCCACCCCCGGGCTGCCCGGCCCACCAGCCCATGTACGGACCGGAGTTCGCCACCGACCCGGCCGCGTTCTACCGGCGGGCGCGCGCGACCGGCTCGACCACACCCGTCGAGTTGGCCCCCGGCGTGCGGGCCACCCTCGTCACCTCGTACGAGGCCGCGCTGCACGTGCTGCGGAGTACGGAGACGTTCGCCAAGGACCCGCGCCGCTGGAACGACCTCAACGACGGCACCGTCCCCCCGGACAGCCCCGTCGTCCCGATGATGATGTACCGGCCCAACGCCCTGTTCTCCGACGGCGAGGAACACCGGCGGCTGCGCGGCGCCATCACCGACAGTCTCGCCCGGGTCGAGCCCAACACCCTGCGTGGCTACGTCGAGCGCAGCGCCGACACCCTCATCGACCGGTTCGCGCCCACCGGCAAGGCGGACCTCCTCGGCGAGTACGCCCAGGTCCTGCCCCTGCTCGTCTTCAACCACCTCTTCGGCTGCCCGGCCGAGCTCGGGCTGAGGCTGGTCGAGGGCATGTCCGCCATCTTCGACGGGGTGGACGCCGAGCGGGCCAACGAACAGCTCACCGCCACGCTCTTCCAACTGGTCACGCTGAAGCGGAAGCAGCCCGGCCCGGACGTGACGTCGTGGCTCAGCCTGCATCCGGCGCAGCTCACGGACGAGGAGATGATCCACACTCTCGTCCTCCTCATGGGCGCGGGCACCGAGCCGCAGCAGAACCTCATCGCCAACGGTCTGCGTCTGCTGCTGGCCGACGACCGCTTCGCCGGCGACCTGTCCGGCGGCAGCCTCCCCGTCGAGGACGCCCTCGACGAGGTGCTGTGGACCGACCCGCCGATGGCCAACTACGCCGTGCACTACCCGAAACGGGACGTGATGTACGAGGGCGTGTTGTTGAAGGCCGGTGATCCGCTCGTCGTCTCGCTGGCCGCCGCCAACACCGACCCGGCCCTGACGAACGATCAGCGGGCCGGCAACCGGGCCCACCTGGCGTGGAGCGCGGGCCCGCACAACTGCCCCGCGCAGAGCGAGGCCCGGCTGATCGCGTCGGTGGCGGTGGAGAAGCTCCTCGACCGGCTGCCGGACGTCGAACTCGCCCTACCGGTAGGTGTGTTGGAGTGGCGTCCGGGCCCCTTCCACCGGGCGCTCGCCGCGCTGCCGGTGACGTTCCCGCCGGCGCCCGCGGTCGGTGCGACGGCCGAGGCGCCCGCGTCTCCCGCGCGCCGCTCGGCGGGGCCGTACGGCAGCGGTTCCGGGGCCCGGCCGCCGGAGCCCACCCGCCCGAAGAGCGGATGGGCCCGGCTGCTGTCCTGGTGGCGCGGCGAGTAGCCGAACCGTCGGTGACGCCCGTCGGGCGCCACGGACGCGGTACGGACCGTCAGGCCCTGCGGACGGGGAGGCGGCGGTGGCCGTTGGAGATGAACGACTCCACGTGCCCCAACTCCTCCGCCGTGGCGCCCAGTTCGAGCGACGGGAAGCGCTCGAAGAGCGCCGGGAGCGCGATGCGGGCCTCCATGCGGCCGAGCGGGGCGCCCAGGCAGTAGTGCACCCCGTGGCCGAAGGCGAGGTGCTCCTTGTCGGCACGGGTGACGTCGAAGACGTCGGCGTCCTTCCCGTGCCGCTCGGGGTCGCGCCCGGCGGCCGCGTACGCGGCCAGGATCGGGTCGCCCTTGGCGATCACCACGCCCTCGGGGCCGCCGAACTCGGCGAGGTCGAGGTCCTCCACGGCGTAGCGCAGCGGCAGGCTCGCCACCGGTGCCTCCACCCGCAGCGTCTCCTCTATCACGTCGTCCCACGTCGCGCGGCCCTCCCGGACGTGGGCGAGCTGCTCGGGGTGGGTCAGCAGGGAGTGCACGGCCTGGTCGAGGAGGTTGACCGTGGTCTCGTGCCCGGCGCTGACCACCAGGACCAGGGTGTCGAGCAGTTCCTGCTCGCTGAGCCGGGTGTCGTCCTCGTCGCGGGCGGCGATCAGCCCGCTGGTGAGGTCGTCGCCCGGCGACGCCCGCTTGGCGGCGACGAGTTCGCCGAGCACGCCGTACATCCGCTCGTAGGCGGCGGTCATCTCACCCGGTTCGGCGGACGTGTCGAACAGCTTGTCCACCAACTCCTTCAGCACCAGCCCCCGCTCCTCGGGCAGGCCGAACAGCTCGCTGATCACCTGGATCGGCAGCGGGTAGCAGAACTCCTCCCGCAGATCGACCGTCCCCCCGCGCCGGAAGCCCTCCTCGACGCGGTCGAGCAGCTCCTTGGTGATCTCCTCGATGCGCGGCTGCAGCGCGGCCGTCCGGCGCGCCGTGAGTGCCTTGGAGACCAGGATCCGCAGCCGTTTGTGGTCACCGCCGTACGCGGTGAACATGTTCTGCACCGCGACCCAGGTGAACAGCGGCCACTCCGGGGTGATCTCACCGGCGGCGAACCTCGGCCAGTGCTGCCGTGCGTCCTTCGACACCCGGGGATCGGTGAGCAGTCGCTTGAGCAGATCGGGGCTGCTCACCGCCCAGGCCTCGACATCGTGCGGCCCCGGGAGCACGATCCGGGTCGCCGGACCCGTCTCGCGGATACGGGCGGCCTCACCGTGGATGTCACGGCCGGTCGCGTCAATCACCAGGGGGCTGGGGTGGCCCATGGGGGGTCCTCCTGCAGTCGAAAGCAGTCCAACAGCGCAACGTAGAAGCCCGGTCACGCTACGGCTTGGTAGCGTCGCCGGGCGAGGTCGTGCGCCGCGTGCTGCGTACGACGGCAACTTCCGTGCGCGTACTCGCAAGTCGGGTTCCGGGCCGACTCCTAGGATCGGGCTCACCCCCCATGAAGAGCCGGTGAGTGCCATGACGGTCAGCAGGGCCCCGCGCTGGATGTGTTCATACAGCCCCGAAGTACGCACCGTGCCGGCCGGGCGTTGGTGGAACGCCATACGGGTGCCGGTCGCGCTCGGCGCCCTCGCACTCAAGTCCCTCGGGGACGAGACGGGCGCCGTCATCAAGGACGGCTACGGCGGCATCATGTACTGGCTGGTCCCCCCGGGCGACGCGGCCGAATGGCGCCTGCCCGACGTCCAGGTCCTCGGCCGGGGCAGCCACGTGGCGGTCCCGCCCCTGCGCCGCACCTCGGGCCCCGGCCTCTACTGGCGTGTCCCGCTCTCCCACGAGAGCTACTGGACCGACACGGAACGCCTCCGCACGGCCCTGACCGAGGCTGCGGCAACGGCCACCTTGTGAACGCCGGACCCCGCGCCTTTCAGGGGCGCGGGGAACTGCGCGAACAACCACGACCGACCGGCACTCGCCGAACGACCGCGACTACCCGACCTCGGCGGCGTGCTTTTCTCCCCGCTTCGCGGAGCGCTTCTGCCGGGGTTCCTGATCCGGCAGCCAGCCGAAGGCGAGCGTGCTGCCCACCGCCCCCATCAGCAGGCCCACGACGAACCCGCCGATGTTGGACGTGAGCCAGGTGCCCAGCGAGAGCATGATCCCGAGGATGGAGTAGAACAGGCGCTGGGTGGGGTTGAAGAGGATCAGCAACCCGCACAAGATCATCAGCGAGGGCAGAAGGTAGCCCGCCAGCCCCTGCATTCCGATCTTCAGGATGACCGGCAGCGGCGCCTTCATGGTCAACAGGATCTCGGCGCCGCCCAGCACCAGCAACAGACCACCGGCGAACGGCCGGTGCCCTCTCCATTCCCGGAATCCGCTCACTGCGGGCAGCCCTCGCTCGTGAAACTCATGTGCAGGTCGGGGAGCTTGAAGACGGCCGCGGTGGCGGCGTAGTTGTGCTGATACAGATCGGTGATGACGACCGAGTCGGCCTGCTGGCCGTAGACACCCCGCGGACCCTGCTGGTCGACCTTGTCGAACGTGCTGGAGTCGCGGCCGATCTCGATGTTGTTGAACGAGGCGTCGCCCGAGATGTCGTCGGAGTCGATCGCCAGGTTCTTCACACTCACCGGCGTGGACTTGTTGCCGGCGGTGAGGACCAGCTGGATGCCGCCGAGATCGACACTCTGGCAGAGGTTCGTCAGCTTGCCGTTCTTCACGACCGAGGTCACGACCAGCACCTGACCGCCGGTGTCGCCCTCGTTCGGGCTGTTCTCGATCATGTGGTCGAGCGAGCCGAACTGGGCGAAGCCCTCACCTTCGAGCTTGTCGGCGGTGACCACGAACGGCATGCCGGAGATGGCGAACTGAACACCCAGAGCGCCCTGCGCGGTGAGGATCATCAGACCGGCGGCGACCGCCGTGGCCGGCACCGCCATCACGGCGGCGCGCTTCAGGCGGACCCGCCCGCGTCTTCCGGACGCTTCGGGACCCTCGGGTCTTTCGTTGGTGGACGCCGTGGCGTCCGAGGACGAGGCCATGTGTGCTCCCTGGACTTCCAAGTCATTGCAGATGGGGCTTCGACGGCACGTTGTCCTGGCGCGGACAGCGGTTGCGGCGCACGCCTGAGCACACCTCCCGTGGGTGCAAGGGCTTACTTGCTACGCCGCAGTAGCCATTCGCGAAGTTACCGGTGGTTACTTTCGAGGGTCAAGGCGCTTGTGGCAAAAGGATGTTGGTTGTGCGGCCCCTGTGAAAGGTGAACATCTCTCACCTTTGGTTAAACCGCCACCGGCCCTCGATTTTGGCTGGCCTCCGGGTAGTCACGGTGCATCAACTTCCTTGGAACGCCTTGACGTTGACTGTCCCTCAGGTCTACAACTCTCCCGGGTTTCCCCCACGGATCCGTGGCGCCGGATCCGACGCGCAGCGCATGCCACCGTCCCGAACTCCCCGTCGCAGGCGGGGTGTGGGTGGCACCACCTGAACGTGCTGCGCGGCCCGACGCAGCACCACCCCTCGCCGCGGTGCCGGGCACGGTCGCCTTCCCCTCCACTGGGCCGTGTCCGTCCCCCGGCTGTCGCTGTCGATCCGTCACGTACGGAGAAGGCGTGTCACGGATCGGCAGCGACCGTTCGGCGCCGTGCGGCATCGCCGCGTTCCCCCGCGCGAACGGTGTCCACTCGCGCACAATCCCCGCAGCCCGCGCTTCGCGGGGGCTGTCACCCGCACCTTCCGAGGGTCGTCACCTGCGGCCCTCACTTCCTGAGAAGAGGCACCCCCATGCGTACGCGATCCCTCCTTGCCCTCGCCGCCACCACCGCCGCCGTGATGGTGGCGGCCGTCAGCCCCGCCTCCGCCGCCGACTCCGTGCTCACCACCGGCGGCCTCGCCGGTGACGCGGTCGCGGTCGGCGACGTGCTCAACGCGTCGCTGGCATCCGGTACGACCGGCAAGTTCTACTCCAGTGCGACGGGCACGAGCGGCGTCTCCTGCGCCGGGTCGACCTTCACCGCCACGGTCACCGACAACCCGGCCGCGCCCGGCACGGCCACCGAGACGGTCGACGCCCACACCTTCGGCAGCTGCACCAGCAACGTCGTCGGCGTGCTCGGCGTCACCAGCGTCACGGTCAACAACCTGCCCTACACCACCACCGTGACCTCGGACGGCGTCGTCACGGTCAGCCCGGCGTCGGGCTCGGTCCTCCAGACCACCGTCGTGCTGCGCACCCTGCTGGGCACCATCAACTGCGTCTACCAGGCGGCCAGCATCACCGGCACGTCCAGCAACGACGACAACAGCATCAACTTCACGAGCCAGCCGTTCGCGAAGACCTCCGGCTCGTCCCTGTGCTTCGCCACCGGCTACTTCACGGCGAAGTACGCGCCCGTCACGGACGTCACCCAGGGCGGCGCGACGGTCTACACCAACTGACCCGAGGAGCACGTCGGTTACCGGTCCGGCGGCCGGTAACCGACGTAAGCCATTGATCAGTCGCACGATCGGCAGCCCTGATCGTTCACCCGATCAGTCGTCGATACGGGAGCGGCGCCCGCGTCCGCGGAGGAACAGGGCGGTGCCCACGGCGAGTACCAACGCCGTGGCGCCG